>NZ_QETL01000126.1:0-10123 GCF_003105135.1 Stenotrophomonas sp. SPM
GGGCCATGCCCGGCGGAATTCCGTTCCGCCGCCGCGATGCGGCTCGCCGGGCATGGCCCGGCGCTACCGCGAAGCCGACCCCATCCACGCATGGCGTGGATCTACCAGTCGCCGGCCAGCAACGCGTCGGCCAGCACCTGCAGTTTTGGCGAATGCTGCCGCGACGGCGGATAGATCAGCGACAGCTCGCGGCTGCGCCCTTCAAACGGCTGCAGCACGCGCTGCAGGCGTCCGTCGGCCAACGCCTCGGCCACCGCGAAATCCATCACCTGCACAATGCCGATGCCGGCGATGGCCGCTTCCACCAGCGGATCACCGCTGTCGAACACCATCCGCGTCGGCGGGGTGAAGTCGCACAGCGGGCCGTCCTGCCGGAACTGCCAGTCCACCACCCGCCCGCTGCGCAGGTTGCGTACCGCCAGGCAGGCATGGTCATGCAGCGCGGCGATATCCCCCGGCGTGCCGCAACGGGCAAGGTAATCCGGGCTGGCCACGGTCACCCAGCGCAGCGGCCGCAGCGGCCGCGCAATGATGCGCTGGTCGGCAATCACACCGGTGCGCAGCGCGGCATCGAAACCTTCCTCGACCAGATCGACCAGGCGATCACTGAGCACCGCGTCCACCTGCAGCTGCGGATGCTGCTGCAGCAAGGGCCCCAGCAGCGGTACCAGCACCTTGCGCCCGAACATCGACGGCGCACTGATCTTCAGCGTGCCCGACGGCGTGCACGGGCGGTCAGCCAGCTGGCGCTCGGCATCCTCGAGGCCGCACAGCAGCGGCGCCACCTGGTCGACGAACTGGCGCCCATCGGGGGTCAGCGCCACGTTGCGGGTGTTCCGCTGCAGCAGCTTCACCCCCAGCGTGGCCTCCAGCCGGCCGATCGCGCGCGACAGCCCGGACTGGCTCAGGCCCAGCTGCCCGGCAGCGACGGTGAAGCTGCGCGCCTCGGCCACCTGCACCAGCATGCGCACGGCATTGAGGTCCAACGAGGATCCATTCATGCCAAAAATCATGACAGATATGGGCAGGCAGGGGTTTATTGATTGGCCCGCATCAATGAGACTGCGTTCCCCCACCGATCCACCGCCGCCGATGCCCCCTCTCAAGTACCCGCACTGGGCGCTGACCCTGCTGGCCACCGCCCAGCTGATCATCGCCCTGGACGCCACCATCATCTTCGTCGCCCTGCATGACATGGGCCGCGCCCTGCAGATCAACGCGCAGCAGCTGCAGTGGGTGGTCAGCTCCTACACCGTGGCCTTCGGTGGCAGCCTGCTGCTGGGCGGGCGCGCCGCCGACCTGATCGGTCGCCGCCGTTTCTACCGGCTGGGCATGCTGCTGTTCGCGCTGGCCTCGCTGCTGGGCGCGCTGGCACCGAGCGCCACGCTGCTGATCATCGCGCGCGCCGCGCAGGGCATCGGTGCCGCGCTGCTGTTCCCGGCCACGCTGGCGCTGATCAACACGCTGTACGCCGAGGGCCCGGTGCGCAACCGCGCGCTGGCGATCTGGAGCATGGCCAGCGCGGTCGGCCTGGCGCTGGGCACCCTGCTCGGTGGCGTGCTGACCCAGGCGTTCGGCTGGCCGGCCGTGCTGGCGGTGATCGTGCCGCTGGCCACCGCCTGCGCCGTTGCCGCCGGTGCGTGGCTGCCGGCCGATGGCCCGCGCGCGCAGGGCCGCTCGTTCGATCTGGCCGGCTGCATCACCGTCACCCTCGGCGGCAGCCTTCTGGTGACCACCCTCGTGCAGGGGCCGGAGTGGGGCTGGACCGCGCCGGCCACGCTGGGCTGCCTGCTGTTGTCGGCGCTGCTGCTGGTGGCCTTCGTGCAGATCGAACAGCGCAGCCGCGACCCGCTGATGCAGTTCGCGCTGCTGCGCCTGCCCGGTCTGCGCGCCGCGCTCGGCCTCACCTTCGCCTTCATGAGCAGCTACGGCGTGCAGTACTACTTCATGGCGCTGTATTTCCAGGATGGCTATGGCTGGAGCCCGCTGCAGGCCGGCCTGGCGTTCCTGCCTGCGACGGCGGTGTGCACGGTAGGCATCCAGCTGGCCGAGTGGGCACTGAAGCGCTGGAGTGCACGCAAGGTGCTGGTGCTCGGCCAGCTGGCCGGCGCCGTCGGCATCGCCTGGGTCGCAGCAACACTCCCGCATGCCTCGAACTTCTGGCCGCTGCTGCCGGGCGTGGTGGTGCTGAGCATCGGCCAGGGCATGACCTGGACCTCGATGTGGATCGTGGCCGGGCAGGGCGTGCCGGCCGCACAGCAGGGCGTGGCCTCGGGCATGGCCGCCACCGCGCAGCAGATCGGCGGTGCGCTGGGCCTGGCGGTCCTGGTGATGGTGGCCAATGCCGGCGCCGGCGTTGCAGGTTCGCCCAGCGCGCTGGCCGGGCTGCTGCGTGCCGAGTACGGCGCGGCGCTGTTTGCCCTGTTCGGCGTGGTCATCGCGCTGGGTCTGCGCCCGGCACCGGTAGACTGCGGCTCCCTTGATGGCCAGGCCAACAACGCATGATCGAACTGCTGGACCTGCAACAGACGCTGCACGCGTTCGCCGCCTGCAACGACGACCATGGCGTGTACCGGTCCTTCGGCTGGGTGCACGCCACAGACGGCGAGTTGCTGCAGGCGCGGTTCTGGTTGCCGCCCGACGAGGAGACCGCGTTCGACGATGACAGCGAGGTGCCGGCCGAGGCGCGCGCGCTGGGCCTGTCCACCTATCTGGAGCCGGCCACGTTCGCCGACGTGCTCGACGTGCAGAAGCGGCAGCGCCCGTTGTCCACGCTGGCCGAGTACGCGCAGGCGCTGGCGTACTACCACGAGTACGACGCGTTCCAGCAGATCGAAGGCATCGACGAAGCGCTGGGTGAGGCCACGGCCGCAGACCAGGCCGCCGCGCGCGATGCTGGTGTGGGCGCGGGCATCTTTTCCTCGTTCGATCTGCAGTTGCTGGCGTGCGCGGATGAGCAGCTGAAGGCCACCGCGCAGGCCGTGGCGCACCTGCACGAGGTGCCGGTGGGTGAGGCGCTGGCACGCTGCCGTGCGTTGCCGCTGTCGCTGGGCGAAGCCCTGGATCGCAACCGGGCGCAGGCCATCAAGGATCAGTTCGAAGCGATCGGCGCGACCGTGCAGGTGCACGGCTTCAAGCCGTTCCCGTGGATGGACGCGCCTACGCTGCGGTAGCGCGGGACCATGCCCGGCGGCATTACGTTGCGCCGCCGCGATGCGGCTCGCCGGGCGTGGCCCGGCGCTACCGGGCTTCGGTCACCCAACCGCCAACAACCCCGGCTGCAACGCGCTGAAGATCCGCGCCAGGCGCTCCGCCCAGGCCTGCTGCCCGGCCACATCGGCAATCAGGTCCTGGCGGATTTCCAGCTCCACGTGCACCAGGCCACGACCTTCGCCATGCACCGGCACCGCGTAGTCGCTGGTGCTGCTTACCGAATATGGCTCGTTGTCGCCGACCACAAGGTCGCCTTCATCGCGCAGCGCCTGCAGCAGTGCCTGGGCAAAGCGCGTGTCCTGGTGGTACAGCACGCCGGCGTGCCACGGCCGCGCCGTGCCGTTCATCGCCGGGGTGAAGCTGTGCATCATCACCAGCAGGGTCGGGCGGCCGGCATCGCGGCGTGCGTCCAGCTCGGCATCGATGCGGGCGTGATACGGCGCGTGGATGGCATCGATGCGCTGCTGCCGCTGCGCCGCCGACAGCCCGGCATTGCCCGGCACCGCGGTGTGGTCGCTCACTTCCGGGATCAGCGTGGGCGAGGCCAGCGGTCGGTTGCAGTCGATCAGCAGCCGCGAATAGGTCTGTTCGATGGCCCACGCATCCAGCAGCCCGGCCAGTGCGCGGGTGGTGCCGGCGATGCCGATGTCCCAGCCGATGTGGCGGTCAAGCTCGGCCTGCGCCAGGCCGAGGCCATGCAGCGCGCGCGGCACCTGCTGGCCGGCGTGGTCGGCCAGCAGTACGAACGGCGAGGCGCCCTGCGCACGATGGATCGTGTAGATCGCAGGATCGTCGGCACCGAGCAGGGCCGGCGCCGCATGCAGGCCGGCATCAGCCACGCGGGCGTCCATCCAGGTGGTGCTCGATCATCCACAGGCCGGCCCAGAGCTTGGCGTCCAGCGCGTAGCCTTCGCCCATCTTCTGCACCAGCCAGGCGGCGGCCTGCGCACGCGGAATTTCGTGCACGGTGATGTCTTCACTCTCATCGCCGCCGCCCTCGCCGATGCGGCGCAGGCCGGTGGCACGGACGAAGGCGATCTGCTCGCTGCTGGCGCCGGAGGACGTCGGGCCGATCATCAGCACTTCGGCGTGCTCGGCGGTCCAGCCGGTTTCCTCTTCCAGCTCGCGCACGGCCGACACTTCAATAGACTCGCCCGCATTGATGTCGCCGACCAGGCCGGCCGGCATCTCGATGGTGGCCGACTGCAGCGGCACGCGGAACTGTTCGACGAACAGCACCTTGTCCTCCGGGGTGACCGCGATGATGATCGCCGCCAGGCCACCGGCATGGGTGCGCTCGCTGTATTCCCACGTGCCGCGCACGACCATGCGCTGGTACTTGCCTTCGTAGACGACGCGCGGGGCTTCGGTGTTTCTCTGGCTCATGCGGGCTCGCTGGAGGAGGGGAGGGAATGGTCGGGACCGGCCGCGGTGGCCGAACCGGGATCGTTGACGCCTGCGGCGCTGAACAGACGCCGGCGGGTCAGCGGGCCGAAGCGCAGCGCCTGGCACAGGCCGCCCAGCAGCTCCGGGTCTGCCGCCTGGCGCAGCAGGCCCGGCTGGCAGCCTTCCAGCGGCGCGTCCAGCGCGATGGTAGTCAGCTGCCGCCAGAGCAGGGCGTGGTCGCGCTGCTCGCGCAGGCGCACGGCCATCTGTGCGGCGCCGCGCAGCCGCAGGAACGGCACTTCGTCCAGGCGTTCGTACAGCGCGTCCATGCTGCCGAAGTGGGCCAGCAGCACCGCCGCCGACTTGGCGCCGACACCGCTGATCCCGGGAATGTTGTCCACCGCATCGCCACACAGGGCCAGGTAATCGGCGATCTGGTGCGCGTGCACGCCGTGCCGCGCCTTCACCCCGGCCACGTCCCAGCGCTGGTTGCGTGCATAGTCCCACTGTTCGTCGTGGTCCAGCAGCAGTTGCGACAGGTCCTTGTCGGCGGAAATGATCAGGCCGCGATGGCTGTGCCGGTGCTGGTGCAGCGCGCTGCCGATCAGGTCGTCGGCCTCGTAGTCATGGTGGGCCAGCACCACCAGGCCCAGCGCTGCGCACAGCGCCTTGCAGTGCACGAACTGGCGCTTCAGCGCTTCCGGCGCCGGGTCGCGGTTGGCCTTGTAGGCCGCGTACAGGCGGTGGCGGAAGCCACTGTCCAGCGCCTCGTCGAAGGCGATGGCGATATGCCGGGGGCGCTCGCGCTCCAGCAGGTCCAGCAGGAAGCGGGCGAACCCGTGCACCGCATTGGTCGGCCAGCCCTGGCTGTCCTGGAACTCGTCCGGCAGCGAATGCCAGGCGCGGAACACATAGATACTGGCATCCACCAGGTACAGCGGCGGCGGCAGCGGCACGGCATTCACGGCGCTCACTGGCCGGTCCAGTCCTGCAGCAGGGCCGCGGCGTCCGGCCGCTCGCGCTCGGGCACGTCGGCCTTGGGGGTGCCGATATGGATGAAGCCGGCGATGCCTTCGCCCTCGGCCAGGCCCAGGTGGGCATGCACGGCGGGGTCGAAGGCCATCCACGCGGTCAGCCACTGCGCGCCGAAGCCCAGCGCCTGGGCGGCCTGCAGCAGGGCGAAGCAGACGCAGCCGGCGGTCATCAGCTGCTCTTGTTCGGGCACCTTGGCGTCCGGGCGCGGGCTGGCCACCACCACGATCACCACCGGGGCGTGGCTGAAGCGCTGGCGGTCCTTCTCGAACACCGCCTCGCCGGCGTGCGGATCGCGCTGGCGGCTGCGTTCGACCAGGAAATCCCCCAGGGTGTGACGGGCATCGCCGGCAATCTTCAGGAAGCGGAACGGGACGCGCTTGCCGTGGTCAGGTACGCGGACGGCCGACTGCAGCATGCGCAGCAGGGTGGCCGGGTCCGGGCCGGGCTCGCCCAGCTGCCGCGAGGGCACCGAACGGCGGGCGTCGAGGGCGAGCAGGGCTGCGGGGTCGGGCATGGAGTCTGAACCGGTCATCACGGGTTGAAGATTATAGTCGGGGCGGTTGGTGACGCTGTCTGCGTCGTGTTTGCCCCTTCAATATCAAACTGTGATGAACGTCATGCCACTGCCGGGCAACCGGCGAGCCCTTCCCCTCGCCTCGCAGGCCCCGCACGGCTTAGGATATCCGTCTTGCCGGGCCGCCGGTCGTGAGGTTTGAAGTGAGGACTGTTTCACTGTCCGTGACGGGCTGGCCGGCCTACCATCGACGATCGGGTACATGGGGTGTACCGGTCGTCGCGATGTCCATGATGTCTGTCGTACCAGAGAAGGTGGGGAGCCTTCCCGAATGATGAGTGCGCCCACTCAGATGGGATCGTCGGGTCGTGACCCGGCCCAGCTCCAGCGTGCGCGGGACGTCGTCCTGCCCGCCCTGGGCCAGGCCTTCGGCGCGGCGCTGGCGCGGTTTGACGATGCCCTGTTCGACCGTGCCGGCAATGCCGGCTCGTCGCAGTTGCTGTTCCTGGATGCCATGCGCGAACTGCGCCGGCGCCGGGACGAGATCACCGCGGCCTTTGCCGCACACCTGGACCAGGCCTGGGCCGCGCTGGCCGACGGCCATCCGCTGTCCGCTGAAGCCACCCTGTCCGGGCCGGCCGAGGAAAGCCTGAGCCTCATTCCCGAGCATGTCCTGGAATCGCGGCTGGCGGTGCGCAACTTCGCCACCGTGTTGCTGCGCGATTTCAAGCCGGTGCTGGCCCGCCTCGACCGCCGCCTCGGCTGGCTGGTCGGCGGTCTGGAACTGGACGCCGACCTCGATCCGATCAGCCCCGAACACCTGGGCGTGGCCATCCACCAGGCCTTCGCCGGGTGCGAGCTGGCACCGGAAGTGCATCTGGTGCTGATCAAGCTGTGCGAGCGCGACATGCGCACGCCGGTGGGCCGCATCTACGAGAAGCTGGACGAGCAGTTGGTGGCCGCCGGTGTGATGCCGCAGATGGGCGCCCCGCGGCGACCGCTGTCGGCGGCCCCGGCGCCGCAGGCACCGCGTGGGCTGGACGACCTGGTCGAGCAGCGCCAGACGTCGGGCTTCGAGACCGATTTCAGCGACGAGGAGCAGGCCGCACCGGCCTGGGCGCAGCGGTTCGCCGCGCGCTGGTCCGAACGTCGCGGCCACATGCAGCAGCAGCTGCCCGGCGAACATGGCATGCCCGGCGGCGCGCCGGCAGGTTCCGGCGAAGCCTATCCCGGCCAGCAGGGCATGCTGCTGGAGGCGCTGCACGAACTGCTGCAGCAGACCCGGCATGTCCGCGAGGACGCCACGTCGGCCGCGCAGGTGGCGGTGGGCCAGCATCGCCCGCTCAGCCAGCGCGAGATGATGTCGGTGCTGTCGCTGCTGCAGGCCACGCCCAGCGCCACCCTGCGCGCGGCCATCGGCGAGGACGGCGAATCACTGGCGCAGCGGCTGAAGAGCGAAGTGCTGTCCAACGCCACCCGCCTCGGCGTGGACCCCGGCCAGACCCGGCTGGACCCGCAGGACGAGGATGCGATCGACCTGGTCGGCATGCTGTTCGACGTGATGCTGGACGAACGCGAACTGGAAGGCCGCTCGCGCGAGCTGATCGGCCGCCTGGTGGTGCCCTTCGTCAAGGTCGCCATGCTCGACCGCCGCATGTTCGTGCAGAAGACCCACCCGGCCCGCAAGCTGCTCAATTCGCTGGCCGAGGCCTGCGAAGGCAACACCGGCGAAAGCCAGGCCGAGCGCATGCTGATGGCCAAGGTCGAGGAGATCATCGAGCGCCTGGTCGCCGAGTTCAACGAGAACCTGGCGATCTTCCTGACCCTCGAAGAAGAATTCCGCGATTTCCTGCTGCAGCATCGCCGCCGCGTGGAAATTGCCGAGCGCCGCGCCGCTGAAACGCAGCGTGGCCAGGAAAAGCTGGAGATGGCCCGCAACCGCGCCGGCGCCGAACTGGACCGCCGCATCGGCGATGCCACCCTGCCGCCGGCGATCGCCGAGTTCCTGCGCCAGCCGTGGCAGCACCACCTGACCCTGGCGCTGCTGCGCGAGGGCGAGGACGGCGCGTCCGTGGCCGAGGCGCTGAGCCTGGGCGATGGCCTGCTCGAGGAAGTGGCCGAGGCACGCCGGCACATCATCGGCAAGCCGTGGCTGCAGGCCTGGCAGCCGGTGCTGGCCAAGGTGTTCGCCAGCGTCGGCGTGCACGGTGATGCGGCCTCGGCCGCCATCGATGCGCTGCACGGCACCCTGCAGGGCATTGCCGAGTCGCGGCCGGAACTGCAGCGCGCGCTGCCGGAACTGCCGCAGGTCGCGCTGCCGACCGCGCCGGTGCCCGAAGCCAGTGCGGTGGAGCTGGCCGGGCAGGTCGATACCGATGATTTCGACAATGCCGACGCCGATCGCTTCCGCCGCATGGAAATCGGCAACTGGCTGGACTTCGTCGACAAGGACGGCAAGGTCCAGGCCGGCAAGCTGTCCTGGATCAGCCCGATCTCCGCGCGCCTGCTGTTCGTCAACCGCCGCGGCGTGCGCTTCTGCGTGGCCTCGCCGGAAGAACTTGCAGTGATGGTGCGGCTGGGCCGCCTTCGCGCCCACGTCGACGATGGCGCCTTCGACAGCGCCATGCAGGGCGTGATCGACCGCCTGGACCCGGGCAGCGCCACCCTGCACTGAGGGGTGGCCGCCTGCTAGGATCGGGAAAACTCACCGATCAGCGGGGACCTGCATGGCCGTGGCGTTGCTGGGGATGAAGGAGACCGCGCCGGGCGAACGGCGCGTGGCACTGACGCCGGAAACGGCGCGCAAGCTTGGGGCCTTGGGCATCACCGTTTGGTACGAAGCCGGCGCCGGACTGGCTGCGGGCTTCCCCGATGCCGCCTATGACGATGCCGGCGCGCGCGTCTTCGACGCTGGCCGCTGGAGCGAGATCGACATCCTGCTGTGCGTGCAGGCGCCAACGGCGGCGGTATTGGCCCAGCTCAAGCCGGGCGCCAGCGTGGTCGGCCTGCTCACTCCGGCCAGCGACCCATCGCTGGCGGCGCTGGCAGCTGACGACCGCCTGCTGTTGTTCCCGCTGCAGCAGCTGCCGCGCACCACGCGTGCGCAGGCCATGGACGTGCTCAGTTCGCAGGCCGGCATGGCCGGCTACAAGGCCGCGCTGATCGCCGCCGAGCGCGCGCCGCGCTTCTTCCCGATGCTGACCACGGCGGCCGGTACCGTGCGCCCGGCCAAGGTGCTGGTGATCGGTGCCGGCGTGGCCGGCCTGCAGGCGATCGCCACCGTGCGCCGCCTCGGCGCGCAGGTGGAAGGCTTCGACGTACGCCCGGAAACCCGTGAACAGATCCAGTCGTTGGGCGCGCGCTTCCTCGACCTGGGGGTGAGCGCAGCGGGCGAGGGCGGCTACGCACGCGCGCTGACCGACGAGGAACGCGCCGAGCAGCAGCGCCGCCTGGCCGACCACCTGCGCAGCGTGGACGTGGTGATCTGCACCGCGGCGGTGCCGGGCCGGCCGGCACCCACCATTGTCACTGCGGCGATGGTCGAGGGCATGGCAGTGGGCAGCGTGATCGTCGATCTGGCCGCCGAGAGCGGCGGCAACTGCGCGCTGACCCAGCCGGGCCAGTGCATCGACCACCAGGGCGTGGCCATTGATGGCCCGCTGAACCTGGCCAGCCGCGGCGCCACCCAGGCCAGCGAGATGTACGCGCGCAACCTGCTGAACTTCGTCACCCTGTTCGTGCAGGGCGGCCAGCTGGGCTTCGACTGGGAAGACGAGCTGCTGGCCAGAACGCGCTGGCAGGCGTGACCGGACCCGCACGCTGTAGAGCCGAGCCCATGCTCGGCTTGCGCAGAGGCGATCAAGCAGCCGAGCGTGGGCTCGGCTCTTATCTCTTCCGACTCTGGCACCTTAGGTGCCGAGAGCCCGGCGCGGACGACCGTTCGGCTCTAGGTCTTTTCGATCGCTCTGTAGCAAG
>NZ_QETL01000127.1:0-10112 GCF_003105135.1 Stenotrophomonas sp. SPM
CGGCGGCGCGCGCGGCCGGCGCGGCCGGCGCGCTGCGGTTGCTGGCGCCCTGCAGGTCCGGCGCGAACTGCGGTGCCGGCGGCCGCTGGAGGAAATGGTTGGCGACCAGCCCAAGCAGCAGCAGGGCGATGGCGGTGATCAACAGCCGGGGATTGCGCATGGGCCGTGGCGGGCGAGGGACGTGCGTGCACTGTAGCGCCTGCGCGCTGCATCGTGCATGAGGAGCGGTGGTCGCGTCACTGCTGCGTAACAATTGCCAGTGCAATCACCTGCAGGACGCAATTTCCTTTACATCCCCCTTGGTAATCTGGCGGTCTGTCCCCATCATTCAACGCGCACCGCCCGACGACGCCGTCGGGTGCCCTCGCTATCAGGAGATGCATCATGGCCTACACCCTGCCCAAGCTGTCCTACGCCTACGACGCTCTGGAACCGAACATCGATGCGGCAACGATGGAAATCCATCACACCAAGCATCACCAGACCTACATCAACAACGTCAACGCGGCGCTGGAAGGCACCGAGTACGCTGACCTGCCGGTCGAAGAGCTGGTGAAGAAGCTGAAGTCGCTGCCGGAGAACCTGCAGGGTCCGGTGCGCAACAACGGTGGTGGCCATGCCAACCACTCGCTGTTCTGGACCGTGATGGCCCCCAACGCCGGCGGCAACCCGGTCGGTGACGTGGCCAAGGCCATCGACAAGGACCTGGGCGGTTTCGACAAGTTCAAGGACGCATTCACCAAGGCTGCGCTGACCCGTTTCGGCAGCGGCTGGGCCTGGCTGAGCGTGACCCCGGACAAGAAGGTCGTGGTCGAGAGCACCGGCAACCAGGACAGCCCGCTGATGGAAGGCAACACGCCGATCCTCGGCCTGGACGTGTGGGAACACGCCTACTACCTGAAGTACCAGAACCGTCGCCCGGAATACATCGGCGCGTTCTTCAACGTCATCGACTGGAACGAAGTGGAGCGTCGTTACCAGGAAGCGATCGCCTGATTGCAGTGACTGGATGAAGCGATGAGGCCGGGGGAAACCCCGGCCTTTTCGTTTTCGTGCGACCGCATCCGCGGGGCCATGGCCGGCGAGCGCAGCGGTACGTCTATTCGGTGGTGGCCGGCACACCCTGCAGTCGCAGCGTGGCCATCACACCCAGGCGCAGGGCGGGCAGGTCGCCGTCGGCGGGCAGCAGGATCGCCTGTTGGCGGATGCCCCCGAAATACTTGACCTGGAACAGCACGTCCAGGCCATGGCCGCTGGCGCCGCCGCCGCTGGCGGCCGGGGCGTCCGGCCTGCCCCCGGGGTTGCGCCGCGCCGGCTGGAAGCCGGGCGTGCTGCGTACCAGCTCGGGGGTCGCTGCGGCGAAGTCACCGGCGATCAGACTGGGCATGCCATCGGAGGTGGCACCGATCCAGGTCATCAGGTCGCTGGTCTGGTGCTGGCGTGCGGTGGCTTCGTCCGGTTCGGGGCGCAGGCGGGCTACATAGACGTTGAGCAGGGCCTCGCCCATCCGCAGGCGCATCATGCCGGCGGCGCTGAAGGTGCCGGGCGGATGCAGCAGGGTCACCCCGTCCTCGCTCACCGGCAACCGGGTCAGCATCGCGTTGCCGTGCCGCAGCGGCTGGCTGGGCGGGTCGGCGGTGACGAAATCGCAGCTGTAGCGCAGCCGGCTGGCCAGCCAGCAGGCGGGATTGCGGCCCTGCTGCTGCAGTACCTGCTGCACGGAGATCACATCCGGCTGCAGTTCGGTCAGCAGCTGCAGCACCTGTTCGCGGCGCTGCTTCCACTGCGCGTCATCGCGGCTGGGCAGTTCCAGCGCGGCCACGGTCAGCTGCCGGCCCTCATCAGCGACGGCACCTGCCAGCGGCGTGGCCTGCGGTCGCGCCCACGCCGGCGCGGCCAGCAGCAGCACGAGGCAACCAAGCAGGAGGCGGGCAGGGGGGCGGTGGCGCATAACGATAAGTTTACGCTTTTGCCGTGCAGGTGCCGTGACTTCCGGCAGGGTCGCGACCGCCTGCCATGGATCGGCGGCCCTGTCATGCAGCCCTGCAGCGTGCTTAGCAGCCACTGCTTCCGTAAACTTGCGCCTTTCGCTTTGCAGGAATGCCTTACAGGATGAGCCACGACGCAGTCGCCCCCATCGCCGGCCAGGGAAAGATGCCGCGCCAGATACCCTACATCATCGGCAATGAGGCCTGCGAACGGTTCAGTTTCTACGGGATGCGCAACATCCTGGTGCAGTTCCTGATCACCTCGCTGCTGCTGCAGGAAATCACTGCAGAAGGCCGTGCCGGTGAAGCCAAGGACATCATGCACAGCTTCATGATCGGCGTGTACTTCTTCCCGCTGCTCGGCGGCTGGCTGGCCGACAGGTTCTTCGGCAAGTACCACACCATCCTCTGGTTCAGCCTGGTCTACTGCGCCGGCCATCTCTGCCTGGCGCTGTTCGAGAACAGCCGCGAAGGCTTCTTCCTCGGCCTGGGCCTGATCGCGCTGGGTGCCGGTGGCATCAAGCCGCTGGTGGCCTCGTTCATGGGTGACCAGTTCGACCAGAGCAACAAGCACCTGGCCAAGTTCGTCTTCGATGCCTTCTACTGGATCATCAACTTCGGCTCGCTGTTCGCCTCGCTGCTGATCCCGCTGGTGCTGAAGAACTGGGGCCCGCAGTGGGCGTTCGGCATCCCGGGCATCCTGATGTTCATCGCCACCTTCGTGTTCTGGCTGGGCCGCAGGCGCTACGTGCTGGTGCCGCTGCCGCCGAAGGATCCGCATTCGTTCGCCAACGTGGTGCGCACCGCGCTGACCACGCGCGTGGCCGGGCAGGGCCGTCCGGGCCTGGCCATGGCCGTCGCCGGCGTTGTTCTGGCGGTAGCCTCGCTGGGCCTGGTCGGCAGCCTGGGCATCGTCATCTGCCTGTGCATCGCGCTGGTGCTGGTCCTGGCCGGCATCGGCGGCGGCACCTGGATGCAGCTGGACCGCGCCCGTGGCCAGCACCCGGCCGAAGCCGTGGAAGGCGTGCGCTCGGTGCTGCGCGTGCTGGTCATCTTCGCCCTGACCACCCCGTTCTTCTCGCTGTTCGACCAGAAGGCCTCGACCTGGGTCCTGCAGGGCCAGCAGATGCAGATGCCGAGCTGGTTCACCGCCTCGCAGATGCAGGCACTGAACCCGCTGCTGGTGATGATCCTGATTCCGTTCAACAACCTGGTGCTGTACCCGGCCCTGCGCCGCTTCGGCTTCGAGCCGACCGCGCTGCGCCGGATGACCGCCGGCATCGCCTTCAGCGGCCTGGCCTGGATCGTTGTCGGTGGCATCCAGGTGGTGATGGACGGCGGCAACGCCATGTCCATCTTCTGGCAGATGCTGCCGTACGCGCTGCTGACCTTCGGTGAGGTGCTGGTCTCGGCCACCGGCCTGGAGTTCGCCTACAGTCAGGCACCGCAGGCCATGAAGGGCGTGGTGATGAGCTTCTGGAACCTGACCACCACCATCGGCAACCTGTGGGTGCTGCTGTCGAATGCAGCCGTGCGCAACCACACGGTGACCGAGAAGATCGCCGGGACCGGTCTCAGCGAGGCGGCGTTCCTGATGTTCTTCTTCGCCGGTTTCGCGTTCGTCGCGGCGTTGGCCTTCGGTTGGTATGCAAAACGCTATCGTATGGTCGACAACTACCGCACTGCCTGAGCCTGAGCCGACATGACCCCCGTCAATCTGCTGTTGATCGCCATCACCGCCCTCCTGTCGTGGATGGCGTTCAACAACCGCAAGCTGGCCGACCGCCTGATCCTGTGGCCGCCGGCGGTGGACCGTCACCGCCAGTACGACCGCCTGATCACCTACGGCTTCGTCCATGCCGACTGGTCGCACCTGATCTTCAACATGATCACGCTGTTCTTCTTCGGCGGGCAGATCGAGAAGGTGATGCTGTCGTTGACCGGCAGCTGGCTGACCTACCCGGCGTTCTATCTGGGGGCGCTGCTGGTCTCGATCCTGCCGAGCTACCTGAAGAACCAGAAGAACCCGAACTACCTGAGCCTGGGCGCGTCAGGCGCGGTGTCGGCGGTGCTGTTCGCCTTCATTCTGCTCAGCCCGTGGACGATCATCCTGGTGTTCTTCATTCCGGCGCCGGCGATCATCTATGCCGTGTTCTACATCGGCTACAGCATCTGGATGGACAAGCGCGGCGGCGACCGCATCAACCACAGCGCGCACCTGGCCGGTGCCGCGTTCGGCGTGATCTTCATGCTGGCCATGCAGCCGGCCATCTTCGGCCACTTCCTGGCGCAGCTGTCGAACCCGACCTTCGGGTTCGGCCGCTGAGGGGCGAGGGTCGGATCCCCTGGGATCCGACCCGCGTGGCGGCTCAGGCCGCCCGGATGTTCTGGCCGTAGGTATCGAGCAGGCGCGAGTAAACCTCCTCGCCGATCCGCTGGAAGTCCTGGTCGTCGGTCTGACCTTCCACTGCCAGCTGCAGCAGGCCCTCCAGCAGGGCGTGGTCGGTATCGGTATGTGAATCGCTGGGGTGCATGGCGGGCCTCCAAAGGCATGACGCAGGGGCAACAATCGCAAGGGGCGTGCCAATCGGGCCGTATCCCTCCAGAGGGGATAGCGGCCGCCATCGCTGCAGCTTGAGGGTCCGGATCTGACGCAGATCGTCCAGACCTGCCCCTGTTCAGGCTTCACACGGTCATGGCGCCCGGCTGCGCACCATGCGCGCAGTCGTCGCAGGAGACAGTCACATGGCTTCGGTCACGCCCCCCGGTCTGGCCTATGAGGTCGAGCACGACCAGGCCAACCACCGTTTCATCGCCCATGTGCGTGGACAGCGGGCACTGCTGGACTACCAGATCAAGCGGCGGCGCATGGTCATCACCCATACCGAGGTGCCCGAGCCCATCGCCGGCCGCGGCATCGCCGGTGAGCTGACCCGGGTCGCGCTGCGCTTTGCCCGCGAGCACAAGTACAAGGTGGTGCCGGCCTGCGCCTACGCCGAGGCGTTCCTGCAGCGGCACGAGGAGTTTCACGACCTGCTGGTAGGCTGAATGCAGCGGGCCACGCTTCAGCCATCGCAGGCGATGATGTACGAACATGAACAGGGGATCCCGATGAAGACTGGAAACAACCGGCTGCTGCGCGTGAGCGCGCTGGCCGGCGCAATGGGTGTGCTGCTGCTGGCCGGTTGCCAGCGTGGTGAAGAGGCGGCTCCGGCCCCTGATGCGTCACCGGCGGCAGAAGCTGCCGCGACCGAGCCGACGCCTGCCACCGAAGCGCCGCTGGACCTGCGCGACGTGGTGGAGAACAACGAGCGCGAAGTGGTCGGCATCAGCTACCCGGCAGGCATCGACCGCTACCCGGGCCTGGCGCGCGCGCTGCAGGACTACGCCACCACCGCCCGCGGCGACCTGCAGCAGGCGCTGGACGGGCTGGGCAACGACAAGCCGACCATGCCGTACGAACTGTCGCTGAGCTTCGAGAAGGTGCTGGAGACCCCGCAGCTGGTGGTGGTCAGTGCCGATGGCAGCCGTTACACCGGTGGCGCCCATGGCGAGCCGCTGGTGGCGCGTTTCGTGTGGCTGCCGCCGCAGCAGCAGATGCTCAGCGCCAGTACGCTGGTGGCCGATGACAAGGGCTGGAAGGCGATCAGTGATTTCGTCGCCGACCAGCTGCGCGAGCGCGTGGCCACCCGCCTCAGCAGCGAGGACATGCAGCCGGCTGATCTGCAGGAATCGCTGCGTAATGCTTCGCGGATGATCGCCGAGGGCACCGGCCCGCAGGCCGAGAACTTCAGCCAGTTCCAGCCGCTGACCGACGACAAGGGCCAGATCACCGCGCTGCGTTTCGTGTTCCCGCCCTACCAGGTGGGGCCGTATTCGGATGGCACGCAGACGGCCGATGTGCCGGCCGCGGTGCTGCTGCCGCACGTGGCCAAGGATTACGTGGCGCTGTTTGCACGCGGGTAACCGCAGACGGAGGATACGTGGACACAGGGTTGCAGGAGCGGGTTGCCGGCCTGCTCCAGGAAGCCGGGGTCCGCATCGGCGGCACCCAGCCGCAGGACATCCAGGTGCATGACCCGCGCTTCTTCGCGCGCGTCATCGCCCAAGGTTCGCTCGGGCTTGGCGAAAGCTACGTGGACGGCTGGTGGGATGCCAACGTCCTGGATGACTTCCTGGTCCACCTGATGATGGCGCACCTGGACGAACGCGTGCATGGCTGGCGCGAGTTGGCCGATGCGCTGAAGGCACGGCTGTTCAACCTGCAGGCCGGGCAGGGCAGCTATGAAGTCGGCCGCCGCCATTACGACCTGGGCAACGATCTGTACCAGGCCATGCTCGGCCAGCGCCTGGTCTACAGCTGCGGGTACTGGCGCAATGCCGCCGACCTGGATGCCGCGCAGGAGGCCAAGCTCGACCTGGTCTGCCGCAAGCTGGGCCTGCGCCCGGGCCAGCGCGTGCTGGACATCGGCTGTGGCTGGGGCGAGGCACTGAAGTACGCCGCCGAGCGTTATGGGGTCAGTGGTGTGGGCGTGACCATTTCGCAGGAGCAGGCCGCGTTCGCCCGCGAGCTGTGCGCGGGCCTGCCGATCGAGATCCGCCTGCAGGACTACCGCGATCTGGACGAGCCGTTCGATGCGGTGTTTTCCATCGGCATGTTCGAGCACGTGGGCGACAAGAACTACGACAGCTTCTTCGAGGTGGCGCGGCGCTGCCTGTCGCCGCGCGGGCTGCTGCTGTTGCACAGCATCGGCAGCAACGTATCCCGCCACCGCACCGATCCGTGGATCGCGCGTTACATCTTCCCCAATTCGATGCTGCCCTCGGCGGTGCAGATCACCCGGGCCTTCGAAGGCCGCTTCGTGCTGGAGGACTGGCACAACTTCGGCACCGACTACGACCTGACCCTGCAGGCGTGGCGGCGCAACGTGGAGGCGGCGTGGCCGCAGCTGGATGCGCGCTACGACGAGCATTTCCGCCGCATGTGGCGGTTCTATCTGGCCGGATCGATGGCCACGTTCCGCTGCCGGCATGCGCAGCTGTGGCAGCTGGTGCTGTCGCCGGAGGGTGTGCGCGGCGGGTATGTGGCACCGCGTTAGATGGCATGGTCAGGGTCGGAGCCCTTTCCGTTGGAAAGGGATCCGACCCCGGGGTCAGATCCCATCCCAACAAAAAACCGCCCGGCTTCCCGGGCGGTTTTCATTTCACGCTACCGTGCAGGCGATCAGTTGCCGGCGCCGGTCAGGCCGCGCTTTTCCAGCAGCGGTTCGATCTGCGGCTCGTGGCCGGCGAAATCGCGGAACAGCTGCATGGCATCCACGCTGCCGCCCTTGGACAGCAGGGTCGCACGGAAGTGGTCGCCGTTCTTGCGGCTCAGGCCACCGTTGTCCTTGAACCACTTCTGGGTGTTGGCGTCCAGCACTTCCGACCAGATGTAGGCGTAGTAGCCGGCCGAGTAGCCGCCCATGATGTGGCTGAAGTACGGGGTACGGTAGCGCGGCGGAACCGGCGCGTAGTAGATGCCGTCCTTCTCCAGCGCGGCGCGCTCGAAGGCCATCACGTCCTTCGCCGCCGGCACCTTGTCGGCCGCCAGCTGGTGCCAGTTCTGGTCCAGCATCGCTGCACCCAGGTATTCGGTGGTGGCGAAGCCCTGGTTGAACTTGGCCGCAGCCAGCACCTTGTCCAGCAGCGCCTGCGGCATCGCCGAACCGTTCTGGTAGTGCTTGGCGTAGTTCTTCAGGATGGCCGGGTTGTCGGCCCACATTTCGTTGACCTGCGAGGGGAACTCGACGAAGTCGCGCGGCACGGCGGTGCCCGAGAAGTACGGGTACTTCACGTTGGAGAACATGCCGTGCAGGGCGTGGCCAAATTCGTGGAACGTGGTGCTCACCTCATCCCAGGTCAGCAGGGTCGGCTGGCCGGCCGGCGGCTTGGGGATGTTGAGGTGGTTGGCGACCACCGGCTTGAAGCCGGTCAGCTTGGACTGCGAGACGTAGGAGTTCATCCAGGCGCCACCGCGCTTGGACGCACGTGCGTACGGATCGAAGATGAAGATCGCCAGCTGGCTGCCGTCGGCATCGAACACGTCATAGACGGTGACGTCGTCGTGGTACACCGGCAGGTCGGTGCGCTGCTTGAAGGTCAGGCCGAATTCCTGGTTTGCGGCGAAGAACACACCGTTCTCCAGCACGTTCTTCATTTCGAAGTACGGCTTGAGCTGGGATTCGTCGAAGTTGTACTTGGCCTGGCGCACCTTCTCGCTGTAGAACGCCCAGTCCCACGGCTCGAGCGCGAAGGTCTTCTTGCCGGCGGCCTTCTGTTCCTTGTCGATCATCGCCTGCAGGTCGGCGGCTTCGCGCTTGGCGTTGGCCACGGCGGCCGGGGCCAGCTTGCCCAGCATCGCGTTGACGGCTTCGGGGTTCTTCGCGGTCTGGTTGGTCAGGTTGTAGGCGGCGAAGTTCGGGAAGCCCATCAGCTTCGCCTTGTCGGCGCGCAGCTGCATGATGCGCGAGACCAGGGCGGTGTTGTCGAACTCACCACCGCGGCTGCCACGGGTGATCGAGGCTTCGTAGATCTTCTGGCGCAGCTCGCGGTTGGCCAGGTTGGTCAGCGGTGGCTGGCCGGTGGTGTTGAGCAGGGTGATCACGTACTTGCCGTCCAGGCCGCGGGCCTTGGCGGCTTCGGCGGCTGCGGCGATCTGTTCCTGCGACAGGCCGTCGAGCTGCTTGACGTCGTCGACGGTGATCGCCGAGGCGTTCACTTCCGACTGCACGTTCTGGCTGAACTTGGTGCCCAGGTTGGCCAGCTCGGCGTTCATGGTCTTCAGCGTGGCCTTGTCGGCCTCGGACAGCTTGGCGCCGGAGCGCACGTAGTTGTCGTAGTACTTCTCGACCAGGCGCACGCCTTCGGCGTCCAGGCCCAGCTGGCTGCGGGTGTCATACAGCGCCTGGATGCGGGCGAACAGCTTGCCGTTCAGCGCGATCGCATCGCTGTGCGCGGCGAACTTCGCCGAGTAGTCGGCCTGCAGCTTCTTGCGCGCATCATTGGTATCGGCGCCGACCAGGCTGAAGAACACGGTGGTCGCGCGGTCCAGCACGTCACCGCTCTTTTCCAGGGCGATGATGGTGTTGTCGAAGGTCGGCTTGGCCTTGGTGTTGGCAATCGCCTCCACTTCCTTCAGCTGCTGCGCCATGCCGGCGTCGAAGGCCGGGGCGAAGTCGCTGTCCTTGATCTTGTCGAACTGCGGGAAGTGCAGCGGCAGCGGGCTGTCGGCGAAGAACGGGTTGGCCTGCTGCGCATTGGCGGCAGCAGCCGGGGGGGCGGCGCTGGCCGAATAGGCGGGCAGGGCAAGGCCGAGGGTCATGGCCACGGCAAGGGCAAGGCGGGTGGTCAAGGCGGTACTCCGGTAAGACAGACAAGTGCCCGAGGTTAACCCGCCCGGCCCGGGCGCCACTTGTGTCAAAAGGCATGCCCGACGGCGCAAACCGGCGCGGCCTGCGATTACCATGGGGCTCCCCCTCCGGACGGTACGCCATGCCCAACGCCTTCGACTTCGGTTTCGTGGACCTGGATGGCCAGCCGCAGGCATTGGCGCAGTACCAGGGCCGGCCGCTGCTGCTGGTCAACGTTGCCAGCCGCTGCGGCTTCACCCCGCAGTACACCGGCCTGGAACAGCTGTGGCAGGACTACCGCGACCGCGGTCTGGTGGTGGTCGGCTTCCCCTGCAACCAGTTCGGCGGGCAGGAGCCTGGCGACGCGGCGCAGATCCGCCAGTTCTGTTCGCTCGACTACCCGCTCAGCTTCCCGCTCTCGCAGAAGATCGAGGTCAACGGCGAGGGCGCCGACCCGCTGTGGCACTGGCTGTCGCACGAGAAGCGCGGCCTGCTGGGCATCGCCCGCATCAAATGGAACTTCAGCAAGTTCCTGCTCGACCGGCAGGGCCAGGTGGTGGCGCGCTATGCGTCGACCACCGCACCGGAACAGCTGCGCAGCGCGATCGAAGCGCTGCTGTAGAGCCGAGCCCATGCTCGGCTCTTATCTCTTCCGACTCTGGCACCTTAGGTGCCGAGAGCCCGGCGCGGACGACCGTTCGGCTCTAGGTCTTTTCGATCGCTCTGTAGCAAG
>NZ_QETL01000128.1:0-10105 GCF_003105135.1 Stenotrophomonas sp. SPM
CTTTGACAGTTTCCTGCCGCGTCCAACCACGGAAAAGAAAAAAGAAAAGCAGAAGCGGGTCGCTTGCTGCGCTCGCTCCGTGTCGACCAAGGTCGACACCTACCAACAGCCGCGCGAACCAACAACCGCAATTGCCAGTAGATCCACGCCATGCGTGGATGATTCATTCGATGTCTGACAGATGTGCCGACCAACGGTCGGCACCCACCAACAGCCGCAGGAATCTGTCGAAGGCGGGGTACTGTGAGTTTGCGGGGTGTGAGCCGCATGGATGCGGCGACCAAGCCTCCACGTACGGATTCACGGCGTCCCCGCAAACCCACAGTGCCCCGCCATCCCACGGATAGCCCGCTGTTGCTGTTGCTCCAGCTGTTGCGTCTGCGGGTGCAGGGCTGCAAGCCCTGCCGATAACCCTTACCCCGCCATCACCGCTTCGATCTCGTCGGCGCTGCGCGCCAGGCCTTCGGTCAGCACGCGATGGCCGTCATCGGTGATCAGCACGTCATCCTCGGTACGGATGCCAATCCCGCGCCAGCGCGGTTCCACCGTCGTGTCATCCGCACCGATGTACAGGCCCGGCTCGATGGTGAAGGCCATGCCCGGCTCCAGCAGGCGCGAATCGCCGGCCAGGCGGTAGTCGCCCACGTCGTGCACGTCCAGGCCGATCCAGTGCCCGGTCTTGTGCCGGTAGAAGCGCTGGTACAGGCCCTCGGCCAGGTTCTTTTCCAGCGTGCCCTTCAGCAGGCCCAGCCGCAGCAGGCCTTCGGTAAGGGTCTGCACTGCCGCCAGGTGACCGGTCTCGTAGGCCACGCCCGGCTTGGCCTGCGCAAGCGCTGCCGCCTGCGCCTCACCCACCAGGTCGTGCAGCGCGCGCTGCTCGGCACTGAAGCGGCCGTTCACCGGGAACGTGCGGGTGATGTCGCTGGCGTAGCCACGGTACTCGGCACCGGCATCGATCAGCACCAGCTCGCCATCGCGCGAACGCGCGTTGTTGTCGCGGTAATGCAGGATGCAGCCGTTGCGGCCGGCACCGACGATGCTGCAGTAGGCCGGCACCGCGTCGCTGGCGCGGAACACGCGTTCGAGTTCGGCCTGCAGTTCGTACTCGTGGATGCCCGCCTTCGCCACCCGCATCGCGGCCAGGTGCGCACGCACGCTGATCTGCGCGGCGTGGTGCATCAGCGCTACTTCCGCACCGGATTTGAACAGACGCTGCTCATGCAGCAGGTGGCCCAGTTCCAGGAACTCGTGCGGCGGCTGCGCGCCGTGGCGCACCTGCGAGCGCACGCGGTTGACCCAGCCGATCAGCTTCAGGTCGAAGTCCGCGTCGCGGCCGAAGTGGTAATAGACGCGCGAACGCCCTTCCAGCAGGCCCGGCAGGATGTCGTCCAGATCGTCGATCGGGTACGCATCGTCCATGCCGTACTGCGCCACCGCCCCATCCTGGCCGGCGCGACCGCCGTCCCAGGCTTCGCGCTCGGCATCGCGCTCGCGGCAGAACAGGATGGCCTCGCCGTGGCGGCGGCCGGGAATCAGCACCAGCACCGCTTCCGGTTCCGGGAAGCCGCTCAGGTACTGGAAGTCCGAGTCCTGCCGGTACGGGTAATGCGTATCCAGGCTGCGCACCTTCTCCGATGCGGCCGGCAGCACCAGGATCGCGTCGTCGGCCGCCATGTCCATCAGCTGGCGGCGGCGACGCTTGTACTCGCCGGCCGCGATGCCGGTGCGCTGCTTGATATCCATCAGTTCAGGCGCTGGCGGTGGCGCGCGGCCAGCACCACGTCACCGTGCAGCAGCAGCACCGCCACGCGGATGAACTCCTCGATCTCGGACAGGGCTTCGTCGTCGTCCTCGCCACCAGCCTCGAAATCCTCGCTGGAGGCACGGGCCAGGCTGGCCATGTCGGTCAGCGCTTCCTCGCCCTCTTCGGACAGGGTCGGGCGGCGGCCGCCGCTGCCCAGGCCGAAGCCACCGAGGAAGCTGCGGGTCCAGGCAAACATCGCGTCGGCCTGCGCGGCCACGTCGTCGCTGTCGGTCAGCAGCAGTTCGAAGGCGAAGTCGCGGTCTTCCAGCTGCTTGATGGTGGCCTCCAGCAGCTGCGCCAGCGCACTGCCGTCCGGCACCGGGGCCAGATTGTCGTCGGCCAGCACGCGTGCCGGCCAGTCATTGCCGGGGGCGCCGCCGGCGGCCAGCCAGCCGCACAGGCCGCCATGCAGCTCGGCAGCGGTGGCGCCCAGGCCCAGTTCCTGGCTGGCGCGGGAAACGTCGTCGACGGAGGGAAGTTCGGTCATCGTGCGGCTCGTTCGTAAGGGAAACCCGGAGGGCGCACGCGCGCGCCCGTGAGCCAGGTAGTGTAGCAACCCAACCAGGTACTCCTCGTGGCGGCCCGGCCCTGCTGCGGCAACGCTTGACCGCCCTTGCCCGGCTTGCCTATCGTGCGGCATGGAACCCGCCGACCCCCTTGCCCAGTTGCAGGCCTTCGCCGCCCGCGTGGAAGCGTTGCTTGAACGCAACCAGCGCCTGGCCGAAGAGAACCGCAGCCTGCGCCATCAGCAGGAACAGCTGGTGACCGAGCGTTCGACGCTGCTGGCCAAGAACGAGCAGGCCCGCTCGCGGGTGGAAGCGATGATCAGCCGGCTCAAATCCCTGGAGCAGCACACATGAGCGCCGAACCGGTCAGTGTCCGCATCCTCGATCGTGAATACACGGTGGGCGTGGGTGGCGATGAACGCGACAGCCTGATGGCCGCCGCGCGCCTGCTGGATGCGCGCATGCGCGAGATACGTGGCAGCAACCGGATGGCCGCGGTCGACCGCGTAGCCGTGCTGGCCGCGCTCAACCTGGCCCACGAGCTGCAGCTGCTGCGCGACGAGAACGCCCGCCAGGCGTTGGCCCTGCAGCAGACGCTGGCTGATCTGAACCGGCGCCTTGACCGCGCGATCGACAGCAGCACGTGAGGAGCGTGCGCATCGCGTCTTTTCATAGCTGAATTGGCACGTACTGTTGCCGACGAACGGCCTATCCAGATCCTGCGCGCTGGCTATAATGGTCACGCGTTCTCTGCGGTACTCGACGGCATGTGCAAACATTCGCCTTGTCCCTTAAGAACGACACCGGGAGCGCGACAGCGCCGGGAGTGCAGGTCCGCCTTGTAGCGGGAAGCCCGATGGTTCTCCAGCGTTCCCACTTGAGCCCCCGGGTTCAAGGTCGTTTCGCATGCATCGACATTGCGGAGAATGCAATATTCCAGCAAGGGCGGCGTCTTCGGGCGTCGCCCTTGTTCTTTCCGGCACAATGACGGCTGTTCCCCCGCCGCACGCTGCCATGACCGACCCGCGCCAGGCCCTGCGCCACGACCTGCGGCAACGCCGCCGTGATCTTTCCGCGCCCGCGCGTATCGCCGCCGCCGAATCGCTGGCCGATGCCCTGCTCGCCCTGCCCTTCGCCCCGCGTTCCGGCCCGGTGGCCGGCTACTGGGCGCTGGATGGCGAGATCGCCCTGCACCGCTGGCAGCTGCAGCTGCCCGAAGGCCTGACCTACTGCCTGCCGGTGCTGGCCGGCGAGGTGCTGCGCTTCGCGCCGTGGCGTCCCGGCCAGCCGCTGACCAGCAACCGCTACGGCATCCCCGAACCGGACGTGGCCCTGGAAGACACCCTGGAGCCGGCGCAGATGGCGCTGGTGGTGACCCCGCTGGTCGGCTTTGACAGCCAGTGCCGGCGGCTGGGCATGGGAGGCGGCTGGTATGATCGCAGCTTCGCCTTCCGCCACGACCGGCCGGCGCCGCCCTGGCTGGTCGGTGCTGCGTTCGCGGTGCAGCAGGTCGAGTCCTTGCCGGTGGCGTCGTGGGACGTGCCGGTGGATGCGATCTGCACCGAAGACGGCACCCTGTTCCCCTCCGCTGCCCCCGTGAACGCATGACCGCCCGCAAGCGCTATTGGCTGATGAAGTCCGAACCGGACGCTTTTTCCATCGATGACCTGGCCAAGGTGAAGGTCGAGCCCTGGAACGGGGTGCGCAACTACCAAGCGCGCAACTTCATGCGCGATGGCATGCAGGTCGGCGACGGCATCCTGTTCTACCACTCCAATACCAAGGTGCCAGGCATCGTCGGCCTGGCCACGGTGGCCAGCGCGGCCTACCCGGACGACACCCAGTTCGACCCGACGTCCGATTACCACGACCCCAGGAGCACGCGCGAAAACCCGCGCTGGATGCTGGTGGACGTGGGCTTCGAGCGCAAGCTGAAGCAGGTGATCGCGCTGGACGAGATCAAGCTGCACGCCGACGAACTCGGCGAGGGCTTCCCGCTGGTTGCCAAGGGCAACCGCCTGTCGGTGTTCCCGGTGACGGCCGCGCAGTGGAAGCTGCTGCTGTCGCTCGAAAAGAAATCCTGATTCCCTGCCTGAGAGTCCTCCCATGTCCGAAGCCAAGCGCCTTGCCGCCGAGAAAGCCATCGAATACGTCCAGGACGGCATGATCGTCGGCGTCGGCACCGGTTCCACCGTTGCCTACTTCATCGATGCCCTGGCCCGCATCCAGCACCGCATCAAGGGCGCGGTGTCCAGTTCCGAACAGAGCACCGCCCGCCTGAAGCAGCACGGCATCGAGGTGATCGAACTGAACCACGCCGGCAGCCTGTCGCTGTACGTGGACGGCGCCGATGAGTGCGATGCCAACAAGTGCCTGATCAAAGGCGGTGGCGCCGCGCTGACCCGCGAGAAGATCATCGCCGAGGCCAGCGAGCGCTTCGTCTGCATCGTCGACCCGAGCAAGCAGGTGCCGGTGCTGGGCAGGTTCCCGCTGCCGGTGGAAGTGATCCCGATGGCGCGCAGCCTGGTGGCCCGCCAGATCCGCGACATGACCGGCGGCCAGCCGACCTGGCGCGAGGGCGTGGTGACCGATAACGGCAACCAGATCCTGGACATCCACAACCTGGAGATCACCGACCCGGAAAAGCTGGAGCGCGAGCTCAACCAGCTGCCGGGCGTGGTCTGCGTAGGCCTGTTTGCGCGCCGTCGCGCCGATGTGGTGATCGTCGGCGGCGAACCGCCGGTCGTGCTCTGATTTTCCCGAAGGACGCTGACATGTCGCTGCGCTCGCTGCTGATCCTCCCCCTGCTGGCCCTGACCGGCTGCGCCACCGATGCCGCCCGCCACTGGGTGGAGCTGGACGGCGCCCGTTACCAGGTGGAGCTGGCCACCAATGATGAAACCCGCGCCCGCGGGCTGATGTTCCGCGACCAGATGCCGGCCGACAACGGCATGCTGTTCATCCACGACCGCGAGGAAATGCAGGCGTACTGGATGAAGAACACCAAGATCGCCCTGGACATCCTGTACTTCGACAGCGAGCGCAGGCTGGTCAGCCAGCAGCGCGACGTGCCGCCGTGCTCGGCCGGCGACATGTGCCCGCCCTACCCCAGCGGTGGCCCGGCGCGTTACGTGCTGGAGCTCAACGCCGGCCAGGCCGAGAAGCTGAAGCTGAAGGACGGCACCCCGCTGACCTTCGGCCCGGGCATCGAGAAATAAGGCCGCCGGAACCCGGGGTCGGATCCCTTTCGCATGCGAAAGGGATCCGACCCCGTTTCTTCATGGCGAAGTTCTTTTCACGCCACACCGCTTGAAACCGCCTGCGATTGCCTCCAGTCTGTGGCCATGCAGGACCGGATCACACTCCCCGACTGGGATGCACTGGCCGACGTCGATGACGAGGCACTGCCACTGTTGCCGACCGCGTTGCTGATCGCGCGCGATGAATACCCCGACCTGCAGCCCGGCGTGTACGACGCGCTGGTGCAGAGCCATGTCGACCACCTGCGCGCGGAAGTGGACACCATCGAGCGCTGGCCGCTGAAGATGGCCGCGGTCAACCGCCACCTGTTCGACGAACTGGGCTACAGCGGCGACCACCAGGAGTACTACGACCCGCGCAACAGCTACCTCAACCAGGTGTTCGAGCGCCGGCTGGGCAACCCCATCTCGCTGGCCCTGGTGCAGATGGAAGTCGCCCGGCGCCTGGGCATTCCACTGGACGGCGTGTCCTTCCCCGGCCACTTCCTGGTACGCCTGCCGGTGGACGACGGCGTGCTGGTGATGGACCCGTTCAATGGCGGCCGCCCGCTGGACGTGGACGAACTGCGCGAGCGCGCCAAGTCACACCTCGGCGGGCAGGCCCCGGACGACCAGATGCTTGCGCAGATCCTCGACCCGGCGCCGACCCGCGCGATCCTCATCCGCATGCTGCGCAACCTGCACGGCGTGTATGCCGAAGCCAGCGAGTGGGACCGTGCCGCGCGCAGTGCCGACCGCCTGCTGAAGCTGGCCCCGGAACAGGACGATGCCCTGCGCGACCGGGGCCTGGCCTACCTGCAGCTGGATTATGTGGCCGGCGCCCGCCACGACCTGGGCCAGTACCTGCGCCGCAACCCCGAGGCCAACGATGCGCAGTGGCTGCGCGAAAAGCTGATCGACCTGGGTGGGCCGATGCCGCGGTTGCATTGAGTCAATCGATCTCGACCATCTCGAAATCGTCCTTGGTCACCCCGCAGTCGGGGCAGGTCCAGGTCTCGGGAATGTCCTCCCAGCGCGTGCCCGGGGCGATGCCCTCCTCGAGCAGACCGTCCGCTTCGCGGTAGATGAAGCCGCAGACCACGCACATCCAGGTACGCAAGGTGGTGGGGGTGGCGTCGCTCATCGGATAATCAGGGCTGGATTCACGGGCCGCCATTGTCCCATCGCGGCCCACTCACCGGTAGCCATCGATGACTTCTGCTTCCCCGGCGCCCCGCGGCGTCTACCTGATCACCCCGGATGAACCCGATACCGCACGCCTGCTGGCGCGCACGGCGCCGCTGCTGGCCGCCGGTGCCACCTGGCTGCAGTACCGCAACAAGACCGCCAGCGACGCGCTGCGCCAGGAACAGGCCGCCGCCCTGCAGGCGCTGTGCGCCGCCCATGGCGTGCCGCTCATCATCAACGACGACCCGCAGCTGGCCCAGGCCGTGGGCGCGGCCGGCGTGCACCTGGGCGGCACCGACGGCGACATCCCCAGCGCGCGCACCCTGCTCGGCCCGGACGCCATCATCGGCGCGTCCTGCTACGACCAGCTGGCCAACGCCGAAACGGCCGTGGCCGCCGGCGCCAGCTACGTGGCCTTCGGCGCCTTCCATCCCACCACCACCAAGGTCACCCGCAGCCGCGCCCACACCGACCTGCTGCGGCAAAGCGCCGCACTGGGTGTGCCGCGGGTGGCGATCGGCGGCCTGACGCCGGACAATGTCGGTCCCATCATCGATGCCGGCGCCGACCTGGTGGCCGTGGTCAGTGGCATCTATGCCGCGCAGGACCCGGTCACGGCCCAGCGCGCCTTCCTCGCCCAGTTCGCGTAACACCCAGGAAAGCCCCATGAACCACGACCAGTCCCACGCCCTGTTCTCCCGCGCCCAGCAGCTGCTGCCGGGCGGCGTCAATTCGCCGGTGCGCGCGTTCAAGTCCGTCGGCGGCGAGCCGTTCTTCGTCGAGCGCGCCGATGGCGCCTACCTGTACGACGTCGACGGCAACCGCTACATCGACTACGTCGGTTCCTGGGGCCCGATGATCGTCGGCCACAACCACCCGGCCGTGCGCCAGGCGGTGAAGAAGGCCATCGACAACGGTCTGTCCTTCGGCGCGCCCTGTGCGGCCGAAGTGACCATGGCCGAAACCATCACCCGCCTGGTGCCGTCCTGCGAGATGGTGCGCATGGTCAACTCGGGCACCGAGGCCACGCTGTCGGCCATCCGCCTGGCCCGTGGCGCCACCGGCCGCAACCGCATCGTCAAGTTCGAAGGCTGCTACCACGGCCACGGTGATTCGTTCCTGGTCAAGGCCGGCAGCGGCATGCTGACCCTGGGCGTGCCGACCTCGCCGGGCGTGCCGGCCGGCCTGAGCGAACTGACCCTGACCCTGCCCTACAACGACTTCGACGCCGCCACCGCGTTGTTCGAAACGCAGGGCAGCGAGATCGCCGGCCTGATCATCGAACCGGTGGTGGGCAACGCCAACTGCATCCCGCCGCGCGACGGCTACCTGCAGCACCTGCGCGCGCTGTGCACGCAGTACGGCGCACTGCTGATCTTCGACGAAGTGATGACCGGCTTCCGCGTGGCCCTGGGCGGCGCGCAAGCGCACTACGGCATCACCCCGGACCTGAGCACCTTCGGCAAGATCATCGGTGGCGGCATGCCGGTGGGTGCCTACGGTGGTCGCCGCGAGCTGATGCAGCAGATCGCCCCGGCCGGCCCGATCTACCAGGCCGGCACGCTGAGCGGCAACCCGGTGGCGATGGCCGCTGGCCTGGCGATGCTGGAACTGGTCTCGCAGCCGGGCTTCCACGACGACCTGGCCGCACGCACCGCGCGCCTGTGCGAGGGCCTGGAAGCGGCCGCCGCCGAAGCCGGCGTGGCCGTGACCACCACCCGCGTGGGCGCAATGTTCGGCCTGTTCTTCACCAGCGAAAAGGTGGAGACCTATGCACAGGCCACCGCCTGTGACATCCCGGCGTTCAACCGCTTCTTCCACGCGATGCTGGACCAGGGCGTGTTCCTGGCGCCGTCGGCTTACGAGGCCGGCTTCATGTCCAGCGCACACGATGATGCCGTGATCGAAGCCACCCTGGCCGCCGCCCGCATCGCGTTCAAGGCCGCCAAGGGCTGAGCCCTGCTCTGGTAGGTGCCAACCTTGGTTGGCACTGCCGCATCTGGTGGGTGCCAACCTTGGTTGGCACGCGTGCAGTCGAGCATGGCTCGACTCTACAAACGGCATCAACCGAAGACGAAGCTGCCCTTCATCATCGCGAAGTGGCCGGGGAACGAGCAGAAGAAGGTGTAATCGCCGCCCTTCTGCAGGCCCTTGGTCGAGAAACGCACGCGCGCGGTCTCGCCGCCGCCGATCACCTTGGTGTGCGCGAGCACGCGCTTGTCTGCCTTGGGCAGGTAGCTGTCGGCCAGGGTCATGCGCATGCCGGCCATCGCTACCGGCTGGTAGTCGGCCGTGCGGGTCAGCACCCAGTTGTGGCCCATCGCCGTGGCCGCCAGCTTGCCGGTGTGGCGCAGGGTCAGGTCGACTTCGCTGCAGTCGGCAGCCACCTTGATCTGGCGCGTGCTGAAGCTCATCTGGTCCGTGCTGTCGATGCTCACCGCACACACGCGTGCCATCGCCGACGGCGCCAGCATCAGCGCACCCAGTCCCACTGCCACCATCCAAGCCTTCATCGTTGCGTCTCCTGCGGGTTCACCGACCATTCTAGGCAGGGCCATGCGCCACCGGCTGCGACCGTCTGTCGCACGCGCACGCCGGGGTATTCGCGATTCCACGGCGATGGCATGCTCAGGCCATGCGGATCGACCTGTTGCTGCTCGATGTGGATGGCGTGCTGGTGCATTACCAGCGTGCGCAGCGCGTGCTGCATCTGGCGCAGGCGCTGGACGTGAGCGCCGATGCCGTGCAGGCGGCGCTGTATGGCAGTGGGCTGGAAGCGGCACACGACAGCGGCGTGCTGGATGGCACGACCTATCTGGCACGCCTTGGCGGACTGCTGGGCCGCACCGTGGATGTGCAGACCTGGACCGCCGCACGACAGGCCGCCAGCCATCCGCAGCACGCGGTGCTGCAGCGCCTTGAGCACCTGCAGGTGCCGCTGGCAGTACTGACCAACAACGGCGCGCTGATGGTGAAGGCGCTGCCCCAGCTGCTGCCGGGCCTGTTCCCTGCGCTGCACGGACGGGTGTTCTGCAGTGCCGACTTCGGCCTGCGCAAACCGCAGCCGGCGGTGTTCCAGCGCGTGCTCGACGTGCTGCAGGTGGCGCCTGCGCACACGTTGTTCGTCGATGACCTGTTCGCCAATGTGCGCGGCGCACGCGCCGCCGGCCTGCACGCGGAAACGGTGCGCGACGGGCGTGGGCTGGGAAAGGTGTTGAAGCGCTACGCAATCCTGTAGAGCCGAGCCCATGCTCGGCTTACGTGCAGCGGCCGAGCATGGGCTCGGCTCTTATCTCTTCCGACTCTGGCACCTTAGGTGCCGAGAGCCCGGCGCGGACGACCGTTCGGCTCTAGGTCTTTTCGATCGC
>NZ_QETL01000129.1:0-10099 GCF_003105135.1 Stenotrophomonas sp. SPM
GGCGTGGCCGTCGCGCGTGCTCGCCAGATGGACCGGCGCTGGCTGCAGCGCCAGCTCGATGGCAGCGGCCGCAGCGAGGACAGCGCCGATCTGCTGTTTGCCGAGGTCGCCCGCCTCAACCCGTTGCAGCAGCGCCAGCGCGCGCATGTGCTGGCGACGCTGGAACGCACGATGCCGGACCTGCGCCCGCGCTGGCCGCGCGCCGCACTGGCGCTGTGCTGGATCGCCGGCCTGGCCATCGCCCTGCTCGCGCTGGGCTGGCCACGCAGCGCGTGCGTCTCCGCAGGCATCGGAGCCACGGCAACGGCACCCACGGCGGCTGCCCGTCCGCTGCAGCTGCAGTCGACCCGCCTGCAGATCGATGCACCGGCGTACACCGGCCAGGCCACGCTCACCCAGAACGCACTGGACGCCAAGGTGGCCGCGGACAGCCGGCTGTCGTGGTCGGTGCGTTTCGACCACACGCCCAGCAAGGCATGGCTGCAGTTCCACGACGGGCGACGGCTGCCCCTGCGCGAGCACGACGGCCAATGGCAGGCACAGGACGTAGCCCGTGCGCCGGTGCTGTACCGCGTGGTCAGCGAGCCCGCCCTGGCCAGCACCCGCCTGTACCGGCTGGATGTGGTGCCCGACCGCGCGCCCAGCGTGCGCGTGCTGGAACCGGCCGCCAGCCTGGTACTGGGCACGCCCGGGCAGCGGCAGTGGGCGCTGCGCTTCGAAGCCAGCGATGACTACGGCGTAGCCGCGCAGGCAAAGCTGTCGATCACCACCACCCAGGGCAGCGGCGAGAACATCACCTTCGTCCAGCGCAGCGTCACCCTCACCGGCAGCGGCGAACCCACCGCGCGGCGCTTCGCCCACACCCTCGATCTGGTCGCACTCGGCGCGCAGCCCGGCAATGATGTGATCGCACAGCTGGAAGTACGCGACAACCAGGCCCCCAACGCGCAGACCGGGCGCAGCAGCAGCGTGATCCTGCGCCTGCCCACCACCGAAGTCGCGCTCGGTGCCGAACTGGAAGGCCGCATCAAGAAGACGCTGCCTGCCTACTTCCGCAGCCAGCGGCAGATCATCATCGACGCCGAAGCACTCATCCGCCAACGCCGCAGCTTGGCTGCCGATGATTTCATCAAGCGCAGCGATGCCATCGGCGTCGACCAGCGCATCCTGCGCCTGCGCTACGGCCAGTTCCTCGGTGAGGAGAGCGAAGGCGCGCAGAAGACACCGCCGACCAGCGACCTGCCCACCAGCGATGCACCCACGGCGGACGCGCACGATCACGACGACGACCACGGACATGCCCAGGCCGGCGCGCACGACGACCACGATCATGACCACGGCAGTACCGCCGGCAACGCCGACACGCCACCGGTGTTCGGCAGCGCCACCGACGTGCTGTCCGAGTACGGCCACACCCACGACCACGCCGAGGCCGCCACTCTGCTCGACCCGCAGACCCGCGCCACGCTGAAGGCCGCGCTGGACCAGATGTGGTCGTCCGAGGGTGAGCTGCGCCAGGGCCGCCCGGAGCAGGCGCTGCCGTTCGCCTACAAGGCGCTGGCCTTCATCAAGCAGGTGCAGCAGGCCGAGCGCATCTATCTGGCCCGCGTCGGCCCGGAACTGCCACCGATCGACGAGGGCCGACGGCTGGGCGGCGACCGCGCCGGCCTGGCCAGCCGCGAGCTGCCGCTGGCCGCACGCACGCCGCCGGACCCGGCCATCGTCGAGGCCTGGCAGCGGCTGGGCGACGGTGATGGCACGCCTGACCTGGACGCTTTGGCCACGTGGCAGCAGCGCAACGCCGCCTTCCTGCCCGATGCCCTCGACCTTGCCGCCGCCATTGAACAGCTGCGCATCGAACCGGACTGCAGCGACTGCCGCCAGCGCCTGCGCGCGCAGCTGTGGCGCGCCCTGCAGCGTCCGTTGCCGCAGGTGATGCGGCGCACCGCCACCGATGCGATGGGCCAGCGTTATCTCGATGCGCTGGAGGTGCAGCCATGAATGCCATTGCATTGAACCTGTGGCTGGCCGTGGCACTGGCGGTCATCGTCATCCTCGCCAGCGTCCCGCAACTGCGCGCCACCACCGCCCATCACGGCCAGCGCGCGGCACGGCTGGGCCTGCAGGCCATCGCCGCCGTGCTGCTGTACTTCTGCCTGCTGCCGCCCAGCCAGCAGCTGCCTGCGGGCGGCCTGGTGGTGCTCACTGCCGATGCGGCGGCTGCCGGCGCGTTACCAGCCAGCGATGGCCCGCTGCTGCTGTTGCCAGAGGCGGCGGATGTGCCGGGCGGCCAGCGCGCAGCTGATCTGGCCACGGCGCTGCGCCAGCACCCGGCCACCACGTTGACCCTGGTCGGCGCCGGCCTGGCCGCGCGTGATCGCGACGCGTCGCTGCCGCCGCACGTGAGCTGGCAGGCCTCTCCTGCGCCGCGTGGCTGGATCGCGCTGCAGCCACCTGCCGACACCGCACCCGGTGCGCGCTTCGAGGTGCGCGCGCAGGCACACGGTGTCACCACGGGCCGCGCCGAACTGCTGGACCCGGCCGACACCGTGGTCGATCGCGTGGCCGTGGCCGCCGATGGCCGCGTGCAGCTCAGCGGCATCGCCCGTGCGCCGGGCCGCAGCGTCTTCCATCTGCGCCTGATGGATGCGCAGGCCCATGTGCTGGACAGCGTGCCGGTGCCGCAGCAGACACTGGCGGCCACACCGCTGCGCCTGCTGGTGCGTGCCAGCGCGCCCGGGCCGGAACTGAAGTACCTGCGTCGCTGGGCCACCGATGCCGGCCTGCGCGTGCAGGTGCAGGCCGACACCGGCGCTGGGCTCAGCGTGGGCGATGGTGCAGTGGCGCTGGATGCGGCCACACTGGCGCGCAGCGACCTGCTGCTGCTCGACGAGCGCAGCCTGGCGGCGTTGAGCGCGGGGCAACTGACCGCGGTGCGCCAGGCACTACGTAACGGCCTCGGGGTGCTGCTCCGCAGCGCCGGCGCTCCATCGGCCAGCGCGCGGCAACGCCTGCGTGACCTCGGCCTGCCGGTGCAGGGCGATGGCAGCAGCCACGCCGTCGAACTGCCTGGCGATGGCAAAAGCGCGATGCTCGCCGCACGGCGCGGCCCGCTGGACTCGGCCACCCTGCCTACCGCCGATGGCGAAGCGGCGGACCGCAGCTCGCACAGCGCCGCCCTGCCCTCGCTGGAGGCGCTCGCGCTGCAGGTCAACGACGGCAGCGCCCTGCTGCACGACACTGCGGGCCAGCCCCTTGGTGGCTGGCGCAGCGTCGGCAAGGGCCGCATCGGCCTGCTGCCGGTCACCGACAGCTGGCGCTGGGTGCTGGCCGGCCGCGATGATCGCCACGGCGAACTGTGGAGCGGTGTGGTCGCCACGCTGGCGCGCGCGCAGCCCGGCACGGACGCGCTGTGGTCACCGCAGGCGCAGGCCTGGCTGGGCGAGCGCGTCGCGCTGTGTGGCGTGCAGGCCCCGCTGCAGGCGTTCGATGCGAAGGGCGCGGGCGTGCCGCTGGTCGTCGATGCCACTACCTCGTCGATGCGCTGCGCCGGATGGTGGCCGCAGGCAGCAGGCTGGCAGCGCCTGCAGCATGGCGACACGACCGTCTGGCGCTATGTGTTCGACGCGAAGGAGGCGGCGGCGCTGCATCGCCAGGCGATGAGCGATGCGACGACGCAGGCGTTGGCGATGGGAGCGCCTGCAGGTACCGCAGCAATGCAGCCGGTGCCCGGCTCACGCTGGCCGTGGTGGCTGGCGTTCGTGCTGTGCGCATCGCTGCTGTGGTGGCTGGAACGGCGGCGCTGAGCCACGGGGTCGGATCCCTTTCGCGTGCGAAAGGGCCCTGACCCCATCCCTCACCGTGCTCCGGTGCGCCGGTACACGCCGTCAAACCGCACGTTCATGCCGCCGCATTCGCTGTTGTCCGACACCACCAGCACATCGCCCAGCAACTGCGCGTGCACCGTGCAGCTGTCCTCGACGAAATCCACCTGGCTGCCGCGCGGCGTGGCCTGCGCTTCCACCTGGCCCATGTTCGGCCCATACGGCCGCTGTTCCGGCGTGGGGTTGGCCGAGGGCCAGTAGGCATCACCTTCGACGTGAAGCTGGCTGCCACGCACCGAGATGCGCAGGCCGTTGTCGCCGTCCTTCCAGTCACCGGCCCAGCCTTGCAGCGTCGGGGTCACCCGTGCCACCGGCTGCAGCTTGCTGCGGTCGACCCAACCGGCACTGCCACCCACCTTGTTCGGGAAAAACGCGCAGCGGTATGGGCCCAGGTCACGTCCGGTCACCACCGTGTCACCGCTCACCACGTAGCTGCGCTGGCGGCAGGCGGGTTCGCCCTTGGCCGGGCAGCCGTCCATGTCGCCCAGCAGGTACAGGCGCTGCGTGCCCACCACCTTGGCCACGGCGAAATCCGATTGCGCGGAAGGGAACGCGCCGTTGCGGCACGAGCCGTCGTCGGCAAGGTCGCTGGCAGCGGCGGCCAGCGGGCTCAACGCAGCAAGCAGGAGAAAGGAACGCAGCAGCATCCAGGCAACCTCGTAAGGAAAGGCGGCAGGATAACGCCTACTTCCCGACCGCGGGATCGCAACCGCCCTGCTGCTCGCAGAACTGCTGTGCCCGGCGCCGCTGTTCGGGGGTCAGCTCCGGCGGCGGCCGTGCGATGGCGGCCTGGATCTGGTCGGGGCCACCGGTGAGCTTGTTCAGTCCGCGGCCGGCCGCCAGCACGCCCTTCACCACGCCCATCATGATGTAGCCACCGCCCATGCTCACCTGTTCCGGCGACGGCGGCTCGCTCCAGTCGCGGCTGAAACGGTTGTCGCCGAACTTCACGGGGTTCTTGAAGCGGTACAGATCCAGCGCCTCGTCCTCGGGCTTGAGCGCGCGTACTTCACCCAGGGTGGTGACATCGCCCTGCGGCGGCGCGGCGGCATCGGCGGGCGGCACCTCGCCTGCCGCAGGCGGATCGATCACGGGGTCAACCTGCTGCGCGTGCGCCGTGGCGGCCAGCATCATGCCGGCCAGAAGTGCTCCCTGCAGTTCCCGTCGTGCCACAGCCATCGCCCTGTCTGGTGCGTCCAATCCCCGAGGATACGCATCACGGCTTCAGATTTCGTTGGCTGCAGTACCGGCGTTCAGCCGGCGATGGCTGTGCCGCCGCACTGAATGGTTCACTGCATCCCGGCACGCGGTCTCACACCCTGAGACCCATCTGTGGTGCCATGTGACCCCTCGCAAACCGTCCCGGCTCCCTCCTCCATGGCCTACGAACTCGCCAAGCGCACGGCGGACGCCGAGCAGAAGCTCGCCACCCGCGACGGCCTGCCCGCGCGCGATGGCGCCCTGCTCAGTGCGCGCCTGCAGCGCCGCTACCACGACCGCATCACCGGCAGTTTCGCCATTCCCGGCCGCGAGGGCCGCTACGCGCCCATCCCCGATTCGGTGCCGCCCGCCCTGGCCGCCGCCCTGAAGGCACGCGGCATCGAACAGCTCTACAGCCACCAGGCGGAAGCGTGGGAGGCCAGCCAGCGCGGCGAGCACGTGGCCATCGTCACCCCCACCGCCAGCGGCAAGTCGCTGTGCTACACCCTGCCGGTGGTCAGCGCGGCCATGCAGGACAAGGCCAAGGCGCTGTACCTGTTCCCGACCAAGGCGCTGGCCCAGGACCAGGTGGCCGAGCTGCTCGAACTCAACCGCGCCGGAGACCTCGGCGTGAAGGCCTTCACCTTCGATGGCGACACCCCCGGCGATGCGCGCCAGGCCATCCGCCTGCACGGCGATATCGTGGTGTCCAACCCGGACATGCTGCACCAGGCCATCCTGCCCCACCACACCAAGTGGGCGCAGTTCTTCGAGAACCTGCGCTACATCGTCATCGACGAGGTGCACACCTACCGCGGCGTGTTCGGCAGCCACGTCACCAACGTGCTGCGTCGTCTCAAGCGCATCTGCGCGTTCTATGGCGTGCAACCGCAGTTCATCCTGTGCTCGGCCACCATCGGCAACCCGCAGGCGCATGCCGAAGCGCTGATCGAGGCACCGGTCACCGCCATCACCGAATCCGGCGCGCCCAGCGGGCCCAAGCAGGTGCTGCTGTGGAACCCGCCGGTGATCAACCCGGACCTGGGCCTGCGTGCCTCGGCACGCTCGCAGAGCAACCGCATCGCCCGCATCGCGATCAAATCCGGGCTGAAGACCCTGGTGTTCGCGCAGACGCGCCTGATGGTGGAAGTGCTGACCAAGTACCTGAAGGACATCTTCGACCACGACCCGCGCAAGCCGCCCCGCATCCGCGCCTACCGCGGTGGCTACCTGCCCACCGAGCGCCGCGAGACCGAGCGTGCGATGCGCGCGGGCAACATCGACGGCATCGTCAGCACCTCGGCGCTGGAGCTGGGCGTGGATATCGGCAGCCTCGACGTGGTCATCCTCAACGGCTACCCCGGCAGCGTTGCGGCCACCTGGCAGCGCTTCGGCCGCGCCGGTCGCCGCCAGCAGCCCGCGCTGGGCGTGATGGTGGCCAGCTCGCAGCCGCTGGACCAGTATGTGGTGCGACATCCGGATTTCTTCGCCGAGGCCTCGCCCGAGCACGCGCGCATCGCGCCGGACCAGCCGTTGATCCTGTTCGACCACATCCGCTGCGCGGCCTTCGAACTGCCGTTCCGGGTCGGCGATGGCTTCGGCCCGATCGATCCGGAAGTGTTCCTGGAAGCGCTGGCCGAAACCGAAGTCATCCATCGCGAAGGCGAGCGCTGGGAATGGATCGCCGACAGCTACCCGGCCAACGCGGTCAGCCTGCGTGCGGTGGCCGATGGCAACTTCGTGGTGGTCGACCGCAGCGATGGCCGCCAGCAGATCATCGCCGAAGTCGATTATTCCGCGGCCGCGCTCACGTTGTACGAAGGCGCGATCCACATGGTGCAGTCGACCCCGTACCAGGTGGAAACGCTGGACTGGGAAGGCCGCAAGGCCTACGTCACGCGCACCCACGTGGACTACTACACCGACAGCATCGACTTCACCAAGCTCAAGGTGCTGGACCGTTTCGATGGCGGCGTGGCCGGCCGTGGCGATTCGCACCATGGCGAAGTGCACGTGGTGCGCCGCGTGGCCGGCTACAAGAAGATCCGCTACTACACGCACGAGAACATCGGCTACGGCCCGGTGAACCTGCCCGACCAGGAACTGCATACCACTGCGGTGTGGTGGCAGCTGCCGCAGGCGTTGCTGCTGCGCGCGTTCGCCAGCAAGCAGGATGCGTTGGATGGTTTCCTCGGCGCGGCCTATGCGCTGCACATCGTCGCCACCGTGGCGGTGATGGCCGATGCGCGCGACCTGCAGAAATCGGTCGGCAACGGCGATGGCTCGTGGTTCGCGATCGCCGACCAGACCGGCCGTGGCCAGCTGCGCGGTGGCGAGGGTGATCCCGGCATCGTCGAGCTGCTGCAGGAGTTCGTGCCCACCGTCTATCTGTACGACAACTTCCCCGGCGGCGTCGGCCTCAGCGAGCCGCTGTGGCAGCGCCAGGCCGAACTGGTGCAGCGCGCGCGCGAGCTGGTGCAGCGCTGCGACTGCAAAGCCGGCTGCCCGGCCTGCGTGGGCCCGGTGCTGGCCGCGCAGGAAGAAGATGAAACCTCGCCGCGTGCGCTGGCGCTGCGCGTGCTCGACCTGTTCGATGCGCAGGCCTGCCAGCACGTGTGCGACGTGGTGGTGACCACGCGCGAGCCGATGGAGCTGCTGGCACCGTGAGCCTGAGCCTGGACAAGCTGCGCCTGCTGCGGAAGCAGGCCGGCGACCCGAAGGCGAGCACGCCGGCCGCGCCCGAGCCCCCACCGGCAACACCGGCCCCGGTAGCCGCCAACGATGCGCGGCAGCCTGCGGCCGAGCGCTCGGTGTTTGCCTGGGTCGAACAGGAGATCCGCCACAAGCCGACCGGCGCGGTGGCACCTGCCACGGCGCCGGCACCGCTGCGGCGGCCGGAAGTGGGCGGCCTGCATCGCCTGCTCGGCCTGCGCACGCGTGGTAGCGCCGCCCCGGTGCGGGCCAGCGCGCAGGACCGGCAGCTGCCCGGCGAGCAGATCGCACCGGGCCTGTTCCTGATCGAATCACTGCAGCCGCAGGCGATTCCCGCGCAGCCGCTGTCGCTGGATTTCGCCCGCCGCGATGGCGAGCACGTGGCCGCCCGCGACCTGCTGTTCTTCGATACCGAAACCACCGGCCTGGCCGGTGGCACCGGTACCCGTGCCTTCATGATCGGCGCCGCCGACTGGCATGCCTGCCCGCAGCGCGGCGAAGGCCTGCGCATCCGTCAACTGCTGATGTCCACCATGGCCGCCGAGGACGCGATGCTGGCCACCTTCGCCAGCTGGCTGCAGCCCTCCACCGTGTTCTGCAGCTACAACGGCCGCAGCTACGATGCACCACTGCTGAAGTCCCGCTACCGGCTGGCCCGGCAGCGCTGCCCGATCACCGCGCTGGACCATGTGGATCTGCTCTACCCCACCCGCCGGCGTTATCGTGGCAGCTGGGAGAACTGCAAGCTCTCCACCATCGAACGCCAGCTGCTGCGCGTGGTGCGCGAGGATGACCTGCCCGGTTCGGAAGCGCCTGCAGCATGGCTGCGTTACCTGCGCGGCGGCGATGCCGTGAACCTGCGCCGCGTGGCCGACCACAACCACCAGGACGTGGTGACCCTGGCCTTGCTGCTGCAGCGGCTGATCCGCGAGGAACAGCGCGAGCGCGAAACGCTGGCGCTGGTGCAGCCCTAGCCTGGCGCGGGTTCAGGCGGCGTTGACACCACTGACACGCGCAGCGGCGACACTGCCCGTAGTCCCTTCACCGGAGCCGTGCCGATGCGCCCTACGACCTTGTTGCTGCTGGCCGGCATCCTGCCGCTCGCGGCCTGCAGCCATGCCGGTACCAGCAGCACCGCCGACACAGCCCCCCTGCCGCCCAAGGGCGCCGAGGGCGCGCATGAGTGCCGCCCCGAGGCGCTGGAAGCCTTCACCGGCAAGACCGCCGACGAGGCCACCATCAAGAAGCTGGTGGCCGACAGCGGCGCCCGCAACGCACGCGTGGTGAAGCCGGGCATGGCCGTGACGATGGATTTCCGCCAGGACCGCGTGACCGTGCACGTGGACGAGCAGAACAAGATCGAGCGCGCCAGCTGCGGTTGATGTAACCGCGCCGTATCCGCGGGCGCGATCGATCCGGTAGCGCCGGGCCATGCCCGGCGAGCGAAGCGGTCCTACAGCTGCTGGGCCTTGCCGCTGGCCATGGCGCGGGCGATCACCTGCTTCGCCTGGGCCGACGCCTGTGCCTGCAGCTGCGCCTGGCGTTCACCCAGTTCCGCCTGCTGGCTGCCCAGCGCAGCCTGGCGCAGGCCCAGCTGCGCCTGCTGGTTGGCCAGTTCGCTGATGTCGTGACTGTGCGCGTCCTGCACCGCCTGCACTTCACGCATCGCAAGACGGGCCTCGGCTGCAGCCTGGCGGGCAATCGCGGCATCATCCATCGAACCGCTCGCGGCCCTCGCGGCCTCCGCTGCGGCCTGCCGGTTGATGTCGCTCTCGCGCACTGCGCGGCTGGCGGCCTGCGTCGCCACACGGCTGATTTCGCGGGCGTGCACGGCCTGCTTGCGGCCCAGTTCACCCTGCTGGCGCCCGAGCACGCCTTGCTCGCGACCGAGCTCACCCTGCTGGCGACCCAGCTCGGCCGATTGCGCATAGACGCGCTGCAGCGGCTGGATCAAGGCCGGATCACGCACGGCATAGCGCTTGTTGCCTTCGCGGAACCACAGCACCGGGCCGTCGCGGCCGACATCGCGGCGGGCCTGCTGGATGTCATCGATCGTCGCGCTGGCATAGCTGCGGCCATGGTCGATCAGCACGTGGCCACGTTCCAGGTCATTGCCCAGGTGCAGCTCGCCCACCGTGGTGTAACTGTCATCGTCATCCTCGTCGTCCACAGGGGGCCCCGGAGGTGCGGGCGGCGCAGCGGGGGCCGCCGGTGCGGCAGGCGGCGCGGGCATTACCACGCGGGTAGCGGAGGCCGGCACAGCGGGCGCGGCCGGCGGTGCAGGCGGTGCAGGAACCGTCTTC
>NZ_QETL01000130.1:0-9721 GCF_003105135.1 Stenotrophomonas sp. SPM
CGCCTGCCTGCCGAGGGCCTGGCCCGCGCGCTGGGGCTGGCCGCGCTGCCCGACCGGGTGCTGCGCCTGGACCCCGCGCTGCCGTTCGGCGATGCGCGTGACCTCGACCTGCTGCCGAACACGCTGCCGCCGCAGCGCCACCTGGGCTATGCCGTGCAGTGGTTCGGCCTGGCGCTGACCGTGCTGGTGGTCGCGCTGGTGCTGGAACGGCGCAGGAAGCGCCCCGTTGCCCGGTAGTGCCGGCCGCTGGCTGGCAATCCCCCGGTTTCCTGGATGCCGGCCAGCGGCCGACACCACCGGCATCCCTTTCCCAACCATGAGAAAATGCCCCGCATGAACACTGCTACCTCCCCGCAGGCGCGCGGTTCCGGCCGCCGGACCCTGGTGCTGCTGTTCGCCGTGTTCTTCGGGGCGATGGCGCTGGCCGCCGTGCTGCGCTTCACCGGCTGGCAGCCCACCGGGCACCGCAATGCCGGGCAGCTGCTGCAGCCGCCGGTCGACCTGCGCCAGCAGGCGCCCACCCTCGCCAACGGCCAGGCCTACCCCTGGAACCCCGAAGCGCGGACCTGGCGGTTGCTGGTGGCCCCGGCTGGCGTCTGCGACGCGCAGTGCGTCACTTTGTCGCAGGGACTGGGCAAGGTGTGGCAGCTGTTCGGCCATAACGCCGATAATGTCGAGATCCTGTGGCTGGGTACGCCACCGGCGTCGATCGCCTCGCTGCCCGCGCTGCGGCCGCTGGCCCCGTCGCCAGCCCTGCGCGCGGCCCTGCCGGGCGTCGATGATCCGGCGGGACTGCCGGTCTACGTGATCGATCCGAACGGCTTCGTGATCATGCGCCATGCTCCCGGTTCCGACCTGGGGGGCCTGCGCAAGGACATGGCCACGTTGCTGAAACTGAAGTGAGTCCTGTTTGATGAGCCTTTCCGCGCGTCCGGCGCTGCATCGCAACTTCCACCGCCTGGCGTGGTTCGCCATGATCATGACCGCCAGTACGATCATGTTCGGCGCCTTCGTCCGCCTGTCCGATGCCGGCCTGAGCTGCCCGGACTGGCCGACCTGCTATGGCCAGGCCACCTGGCCGCAGCACGTGGAAGAGACCATCGGCCACCCGGCCGCCGAGATCCGCCCGCTGGAAACCCACAAGGCCTGGCGCGAGCAGGTGCACCGCTTCCTGGCCGGCGCGCTGGGCATCGAGATCCTCACCCTTGCCCTGCTGGCCACCCGCAAGCGCCGCTTCGGAAGCACGGCAGTGGTGACCGCCTGCGTACTGGTGGCCGCCGGCATACCGCTGTACATGATGGGCTGGCACGGCACGGCCAGCATCCTGGCGCTGACCGGTGAGGCGATCCTGCTGATCGCCGCGCTGCGCTGGAGCAACATCGACCTGGCGCGCGCTGCGCTGCTCACGCTGGCAGTGGTGATCTTCCAGGCCCTGCTGGGCATGTGGACGGTGACGCTGCTGCTGAAACCCATCGTGGTGATGGGCCACCTGCTGGGCGGCATGCTGATGTTCGCGCTGCTGGTGTGGATGGCCTGGCGTGCCACCCACCTGCCGATCACCCTGGCCGAAGCGCCCAAGCTGAAGTGGCTGCTGCGCATCGGCGTGGCGGTGCTGGTCACCCAGATCGCCCTCGGCGGCTGGGTCAGTGCCAACTATGCCGCGCTGGCCTGCGGCGGTGGCAGCGCCTCGCTGGACAACTTCCCGCGCTGTGCCAACCAGTGGTGGCCGCAGCACAACTTCGCCGAGGGCTTCACCCTGTGGCGCGGCATCGGCGTGGATTACGAAGGGGGCGTGCTGGATGGCGCTTCGCGCATCGCCATCCAGATGGCACACCGCCTGTTCGCGATCGTCGTTGCTGCCTACCTGCTGTGGCTGGGCCTGCGCCTGTTCCGCGTGCCCAGCATGCGTGGCTGGGCCAGCGCGCTGGTGGCGCTGCTGGTGCTGCAGGTCACCCTCGGCATCCTCAACGTGAAGCTGGCCCTGCCGCTGGAAGTGGCCGTGGCCCACAACGGCGTGGCTGTTGCCTTGTTGTTCGTACTGGTCAGCCTGCTGGCCCGCCTGCGTGCCCCGGACTGATTCCATGTTTTCCAGATATCGCCAGTACTGGGACCTGACCAAACCCAAGGTCGTGGCCCTGATCGTTTTCACCGCCCTGGTCGGCATGGTCCTGGCAATTCCGGGCGTGCCCAGCTGGGAGCAGGTGCGCGCCGGTGCGCTCGGCTTCCTCGGCATCTGGCTGGCCGCCTCGGCCGCTGCGGCCATCAACCAGCTGCTGGATGCGCACATCGATGCACAGATGGCGCGCACCTCGTGGCGCCCGCTGGTGGTGGGCAAGGTCAAGCCGTGGCAGGTGCTGGTGTTTGCCGGCGTGCTGATCGTGCTGTCGATGGCGATCCTGCTGCTGTGGGTGAACTGGATCACCGCGGTGCTGACCTTCGCCTCGCTGATCGGCTACGCGGTGATCTACACCGTGTACCTCAAGCGCGCGACTTCGCAGAACATCGTCATCGGCGGCCTGGCCGGCGCGATGCCGCCGATGCTGGGCTGGGCGGCGATCACCGGCATGCAGGGTTCGTCGGACTGGGCGTACTCGTCGCTGCTGGTGCTGATCATCTTCATCTGGACGCCGCCGCACTTCTGGGCGCTGGCGATCTTCCGCCGCGAGGACTACGCCAAGGCGAAGATCCCGATGCTGCCGGTCACCCATGGCGTGGTGCACACGCGCAAGCAGATCATGGTGTATTCGGTGGTGCTGGCGCTGGTGTGCGTGGTGCCCTACCTGGTGGGCATGAGCGGCCCGTTCTACCTGGGTGGCGCGATTGTGCTCAATGCCGTCTTCCTCTGGTACGCCTGGCGCATGCTGAACCCGCCGGACGAGCTGTTCTCGATGAAGATGTTCCACTACTCCATCGTGTACCTGATGGCGCTGTTCGCGTTCCTGCTGGTGGACCACTGGATCCTGCCCTGGATGTGAGGCGCCGACCGTAGAGCCGAGCCCATGCTCGGCTGAGGGTCGGATCCCCGAAGGGGCTCTGACCCCCGCCTGATCGCGCGGACATCCACGATGGCGTGGATCACCTTGAACCGCCGTCTCGGCGTCGCCATTGCTGTTCCTGACCCCAGGGAAAGGAAGCAGCAGGGATGCATTCGATCTTCCGTTGGACCACCTCGCTGATGCTGGCGCTGGGCATGGCCGTGACCGCGGATGCCGACGACACTGCCGCGCAGATCCGCCAGCACACCGCCGACCACCGCATGCTGGTGCTGGGCGAATTCCACGGCACACGCGAGACACCGCTGCTGGTGCGGCAGCTGGTGGACGACTACAGCCACGACGGCGCGCCGGTACTGCTGGCGCTGGAACTACCGCGTGCCGAGACCCCCATGCTGCGCGATTACCTGGCTTCCGATGGCGGGACCGCTGCACGCCAGCGCCTGCACGGCCGCGCGTTCTGGACCGTGTGCGATGACCAGCACGATGGGCGTCGCAGCCGCGACATGCTGGCGATGATCGAAGACCTGCGCGCGCTGAAGGCACAGGGCCGCGTTATCGACCTGGTTGGCTATGACGTGGACAACAGCGATGGCGGCAACCAGGCACGCGATGACCGCATGGCGGCCGAGCTGCGGCGGCTGTACCGGCGCCTGCCGGATGGCGCGCGCATGCTGGTGCTGACCGGAAACGTACACGCCATGCTGCAGCGGCCGGCAGGTGCACCGCCGGAAATGCAGACACAGCCGATGGCTTCGCTGCTGCGGGATCTGGATATGTACAGCGTGCGGCTGGAAGCGCAGCGCGGCCATTTCTGGGCCTGCCTGGACCGCTGCAAGGCGTTGCCGATACGCGATCAGCCGGCGCGCGGGCCTGAGGTCGATACCGATGCCGGGCGCGAGTACGACCTTTGGGTCTGGATGCCGGAACTGAGCGTCGGCACGCTGGACCAGCAGTAGATCCACGCCATGCGTGGATGGGGCTCCCGCCGAACCCGGTGCATTCGATGTCGGCTTCTGCTCGCTGGGTGCGGCACTTTGCCAGATAACCAAGCTGTCACGCCGTAGGGACTTGCCGCGCTGCCAACGTGCCGCGAGCGATGGGTCACAGATACGTAGTTGCCCGCCCAACGGCGCGATCCAAACTGGATACACAGGACTGGCGAGATGACTCGCATTTCTGTGGAGCAATCAATGAGAAGCAATGTTTCTCTGCCCATCGTTCTAGGTGCCGCACTTGCGTGCCTTGCGGGTAATGCGGCAGCAGAAGCAAAAGCACTGAGTCGGGCCAACTGCATTGGATTCATCAACGAATCGGTGACCTACGAGCGGCCCCAGTTTCGCAATTTTCAGGGATCGGCCGTAACCAGGCACGTTCCACTCGGGAACATTGAGCCGAAGCATGCCTTCGGCGCGCGTAACAACGGACTCTACTCCTGGCGCTTTTACGCAGGTGATGGCAGTGATCCAGAACGAATGGTTGTTCACGGATATCACACATGGGTGCTGGGCGGACGCGCATTTACGCAATCCACGAGTGCGGTCGATCGCCAACTTTCGGAGTGGTGAGCATCATGAAGAGTGTTTGTTTTTTTGCCCTCCCGCTGGCGATGTCGATGTCAGCCCAAGCATCCCAGGATGAACCTGTTCCCAATGCGGTAGGGAACTGGCTGCACCAACGCGCCATGCAGGCTGCAATGCAGGAGGCCTCACCCATGGGAAGATCGTCCGCCAGTGTGGGCAGCTACCAGATGGTGAAACTGGCAGACCTGGACGCCCCTGAAGAGGTGAAGCAGCAGCTTCGCGTGGACATCGAACGATCCAACGGTGTCATGCAGGTTGCAGCAGGGAACATCCCAACACAGGCGGCAATGCTGGCTGCCTTGCCCCGCACCCACCGTTCGGCATCGGAACTACGCCAGCGCCTGGCGCAGCCACCCAGTACGCTGGAAGGCAGTCTGCTGGGACCGGCGGAGCTGATCGGCATGGAGCCCAGTGGCAGGCTGGATGGAGGAACGTCTTCGGGCTTGAGCCGCTTCTACCGGTTGGAGGGTGTCGGCATCGTGGAGTTCAGCGAGAACAACTTCGTCGCTGCGGGCATGCAGATCGAGGTCATCGCGGAGGCGCAGAACACCAGGGTGAATGGCGCGCCCGCATATATCGGGAAGACCGTGGATGGTGCCGGCCGTACACGCGTGGAGCTTACCTGGACGGGGGGCAGCAAGACCTACAGTCTTATCGCCACGGGCGAGAAGGGGAGTGACGTGGAGCGTAATGCCCGAGTGCTGCACGACATCGCAGCAGCCATCGTGGATTAGCGGCGGCAACCAGCCGAGCATGGGCTCGGCTCTACAGTAGATCCACGCCATGCGTGGACGGAGTTCCCTCAAAAACCCGCGCGCCCAATCAGGGCGCGCGCTTCGCATACCGCTGCGCGATCACGCCGCAGACGATCAGCTGGATCTGGTGGTAGATCATCACCGGCAGCACGATGGCGCCCAGGCTGCCACCGGCGAACAACACCTTGGCGATCGGCACGCCGGTGGCCAGGCTCTTCTTCGAGCCGCAGAACACGATGGCGATCTCGTCCTCGCGGTTGAAGCGCAGGCGGCGGGCGAGGAAGGTGATGAGCGGCATCGCGATGCCCAGCAGCACGGCGGCCACCACGGCCACGGCGAACAGGGACAGCAGCGGCGTCTTGCTCCACAGTCCTTCGGTCACCGCTTCGCCGAACGCCGAATACACCACCAGCAGGATGGTGGCCTGGTCGGTGTAGCGCAGCAGCGCACGCTGCTTTTCCACCCAGCCGGCAATCCACGGCCGCAGCAGATGGCCGGCCACGAACGGCACCAGCAGCTGCAGCATGATGCCGCCGATGGCATGCAGCGGGTCGTGCACGCCGCCGGAGGTACCGGCCAGCGCGGTCAGCAGCAGGGGCGTGAGGAACACGCCGAGGATGCTCGACAGCGAAGCGCTGCACACCGCCGCCGGCACGTTGCCGCGCGCCATCGAGGTGAACGCGATGGACGACTGCACGGTGGAGGGCAGGGTGCACAGGAACAGCACGCCCAGATACAGCTCCGGCGTCAGCAGCCAGCCCGACAGCGGCTTGAACAGCAGGCCCAGCAGCGGGAACAGGATGAAGGTGCAGGCGAGGATGGTCAGGTGCAGCCGCCAATGCAGCATGCCGCCGATGATCGATTCGCGCGGCAGGCGCGCGCCATGCAGGAAGAACAGCGCGGCGATGGCCACGGTGGTGACGTCGTCCAGCACGATGGCGGCGGCGCCCTTCATCGGCAGCAGCGAGGCCAGACCGACGGTGCACAGCAGGGCGAGGGTGAAGTTGTCCGGTCGCAGGCGCGACCACCAGCGGGTCATGGTGGGCAGGCTCCTCGTTACAGGGGGTCAGGGAGGGGAGGTGGGTGCGGCCAGGCGTTGCCGGGTGGCCGCTTCCAGTGAGGTCAGGCCAGCGCGCTGGCCCAGCTGCAGGGCCTCCTCGGGGCTGGCGTGTTCGTAGCGGGCATTGACCAGGCCGAGCACGGCGCCAGCGCGGTTGCCCGAGGCGCAGTGCAGCAGCACCGGGCCCTGGCTCTGCTGCAGTGCCTGGTGCACAGCGCGCACGTTGGCCGCATCCAGGCCCTCGGCGCCGGCCACCGGGATGCGCACGTAGCGCAGGCCCAGTGCCTCGGCCTGGGCAGTCTCGTCGAAACCACGGTCCTCGCCGGGCTGGCGCAGGTCGATGACGGTGCGCACGCCCTGCGCGGCGAGCGCCTGCAGCTGCGCGGCACTGGGCTGGCCACCGGCATACAGGCCGGGACGGACTTCGTTGAGCGGCGTGTCCCCGGCCCAGGCGGGCAGGGTCGTGCAGAGTGACAGCAACAGCAGGCAGATCAGGCGCAGCAGCATGCTCTCTCCGTGTGTGGGGCTGCCGCTACAGGCGCAGGGTGGCGCGGGCCTTCAGCAGTTCGCGCAGTTCGTACTTGTCAGTATCGTCCAGGCCCTGCTGGCGCTGCTTTGCCAACAGCTCGTCCAGACGTTGCACCAGCAGTTGTTTCTCCAGCTGGGCCACGGCGTCGTGCAGTTCCTGGGTCCACATCGCTTCGTCGCCGGGCATGGTCTGCGCGGCCAGCGTGTGCAGCGAGGCCTGTTCTTCGCGGCCGTCGAAATGTTCCAGCAGGGCGCCGGTGCTGATGTCCGGGCGCTGTTCAACCAGGCCCAGCAGTTCCAGCAGCAGCTCCACGCCGGGCAGGCGCAGGCCCTGGAAGTGGTGCTTGCCGCCCAGGCTCATCGCCAGAGAGGGCTGCTGCAGCAGCACGGCGATGGCGCCGCGTACCAGGCTGCGCTTGGCGATGGGCTGGATCTGACGCGCCGGCGCGCGCTGCAGCATCGGTGCGCGCGCGGCCGCGGCGTTGCCACCACCGAGGCCGGTCAGCTGTGCCAGCTGCTGCTTCATCAGGTCGCCGAAGGCGCCATCGGGAATCTGCGCCAGCATCGGCTTGGCCCGCTCGGCCAGGCGCGCCTTGCCGTCCAGCGTGCCCAGGTTGATCTCGCGGGTCAGTTCATCGAAGAAGAACTGCGACAGCGGCGTGGCCTGCTTCAGGCGGTCGTTGAAGACCTCGGCGCCTTCCTTGCGCACGATGGTGTCCGGGTCCTCGCCATCGGGCAGGAACAGGAAGAACGCCTGGCGGCCGTCCTTCATGCGCGGCAGTACCGATTCCAGCGCCTTCCAGCCAGCGCGGCGGCCCGCGGCGTCACCGTCGAAGCAGAAGAACACGTCCGGCGCGTTGCGGAACAGCAGCTCGGCGTGGTCCGGCGTGGTGGCCGTTCCCAGCGTGGCCACCGCCTGGGTCACCCCGAACTGGAACAGCGAGACCACATCCATGTAGCCCTCGACCACGATCAGCCGCTCGATCTTCTGGTTGGCCTGGCGCACCTGCCACAGGCCGTACAGTTCGCGGCCCTTGTGGAACAGCGCGGTTTCCGGCGAGTTGAGGTACTTGGGGCCGTCGTCCTTCTCGAACACGCGACCACCGAAGGCGATGACGCGGCCACGGCGGTCGAAGATCGGGAACATCACCCGGTCGCGGAATTTGTCGTAGACGTGGCCGCGGTCGTTCTTGGAGAACAGGCCGGCGCGGTCGAGCAGCTTCATCCGCCGCTCGTCCTTGCCCAGCGCATCGCGCAGGCCGCTGTAGCCGTCCGGCGCATAGCCGATCTGGAAGCGCGCGCGGTTTTCCTCGTCCACGCCGCGGCCATCCAGGTAGGTACGCGCCTTCTCGCTGCCTTCCAGGTTCTTCTGGAAGAACTTCGTCGCCGCATCCAGCGCCGAGTACAGTTCGCGGCTGTCGTCCTGCTGCTGGGCGTTGCGCGGGTTCTCGCTGCGTGGCACTTCCATGCCGGCGCGCTTGGCAAGTTCATCCACCGCATCGAGGAATTCGAGGCGGTCGTAGTTCATCAGGAAGCTGATGGCGGTGCCGTGCGCGCCGCAGCCGAAGCAGTGATAGAACTGCTTGGTGGGCGAGACCGTGAACGAGGCCGAGCGCTCGTCATGGAACGGACAGCGCGCCGCGTATTCCTTGCCCTGGCGCTTCAACGGCACGCGGCTGCCCACCACGTCGACGATGTCGGAGCGGGCCAGCAGGTCGTCGATGAAAGCGTCGGGGATACGGGCCATGGGCAACAGGGCAGGGGCGCGGCCAGTGGCCACGCGAGGCGGAACGATCAATCCGCCTAGTTTACTCCCTGGCGGTGACCGGACCGGCCTCTGCCGGGTCGATGCCGGCAGCGGCCAGGTGGTTGCGGGCACGCAGGCGTTCATCGATCACTGCGGTCATCAGTGCGCCGACGAAGAACACCACGGTGGCGTAGTAGATCCAGACCAGCGAGATGACCAGTGCGCCCATCGAACCGTAGGCACTGCCCGGGGCCACGGTGGCGATGTAGACGCCGATGCCATAGCGGCCCAGCGCGAACAGCGCCGAGGTGATGACGCCGCCGATGAAGGCCTGGCGCCAGGCCACGCGGCGGTCCGGCAGATAGTGGTACATGAAGGCGAAGCCGATCGCGTACAGCAGCAGGCTGGTGAGATAGCCGATGGCCGGCAGGATGGACGGCAACTGGGCGAAGGCCACCTGCAGCATGGTGGTGGCGGTCATCGACAGGATCAGCAGGAAGCCCAGCGCCAGCACCACGCCGAAAGAGAACACGCGCTTGCGCAGCCAGGCCTTGATGCCCTCCAGCCGCTCGCCGCTGGTGCGGAAGATCAGGTTGAGTGCGTTCTGCAGCTGGGCGAACACCGCAGTGGCACCGATGAACAGCAGCAGGGTGCTCCACAGCCCGGCCAGCGAGCCGACGTCTGGCTGGTTGTCGGCGTTCTTCAGCACGGTTTCGGCCACGGTGGCCGCGCTGCTGCCGGCGGCGGCGCTGATCTGTCCGACCAGGGCCTGCTGTGCGGGCGGGTACAGCGAAGCGGTCAGCCACAGCAGCAGCACCAGCAGTGGTGCCATCGAGAGCAGGGCGTAGAAGGAGACCGAGGCGGCCTGGGTGAGCACGTCGATCTCGACGAAGCGCTTGCCGACGGCCATGGGAAAGCTGTCCTGCAGGCGCTGGACGTACTTGCGTAGATTCACGGGGACAGTAGACGCGTGTTCAACCATGCCGGTGTTGTAGCAGCCGGGGGTCGAAGGCGTGGTGAAGCAGACAGGCAGAGGTAGCGCCGGGCCATGCCCG
>NZ_QETL01000131.1:0-9686 GCF_003105135.1 Stenotrophomonas sp. SPM
TCGGCTCTACATGGGGCAGATCGCAGGCAACAAAAAACCCGGCCGAGGCCGGGCTTTTGTCTGCTGCCCAACCCCGAAGGGCGGGGCGGCAACGCCGGATCAGGCGGCCTTGAGGGCCTTGATGCGGTCGTTCAGGCGGCTCTTATGACGAGCAGCCTTGTTCTTGTGAATCAGGCCACGCGCGCTGAAGCGATCCAGGATCGGCTGGGCAACGGCGAAGGCGGCTTCGGCGCCGGCGGCATCGTTGGCGTCCAGCGCCTTGATCACTTTCTTGACAGCGGTGCGCAGCATCGAGCGCTGAGCCACGTTGCGCGCGTTGCGCACGACGGTCTGCTTGGCGCGCTTCTTGGCGGACTTGATATTGGCCACGGTGGTGGTTTCCTGAAAAAATCGGTGTTATGGGAACAGCAAGCTAGCTAGTATGATGGCGTAAGAAATGCACGTCAAGTCGATTGTCAAGAGGGACGCTGAGTGAGTTCACCCAAGTTGTTGCGGGGCCTGCTGTCGTTCAGCAGCATGACCATGGTCTCGCGCGTTCTCGGACTTGTCCGGGACTTCGTGGTGACCACCACGTTCGGCACCAACGCCATCACTGATGCTTTCTGGGTCGCCTTCAGGGTACCCAATTTCCTCCGCCGTTTGTTCGCCGAAGGCTCATTCGCGACCGCTTTCGTGCCGGTGTTCACGGAAGTGAAAGAGACCCGCAGCCATGCAGAGCTGCGCGAACTGATGGCGCGCACGGCTGGCACCCTGGGCGGCATCCTGATGCTGGTGACCGCCGTGGCGCTGATTTTCGCGCCGCAGCTGGCGTCGGTGTTCTCAAGCGGGGTTGATACCGATCCGGTCAAGCAGGGCCTGCTGGTCGACCTGTTCCGCCTGACCTTCCCGTTCCTGCTGTTCGTCTCGCTCACCGCCCTGGCGGGTGGCGCGCTCAACAGCTTCCAGCGCTTCGCCATGCCGGCGCTGACCCCGGTCATCCTCAACCTGTGCATGATCGCCGGTGCCCTGTGGCTGGCGCCGCGGCTGGGCGGCACCCCGGAAAAGCAGATCCTAGCGCTGGGCTGGGCGGTGCTGGCCGCCGGCATCCTGCAGCTGCTGTTCCAGCTGCCCTCGCTGAAGGGCATCAACCTGCTGACCCTGCCGCGCTGGGGCTGGACCCACCCGGGCGTGCGCAAGGTAATGACCCTGATGGTGCCGACCCTGTTCGGCTCCTCGGTGGCGCAGATCAACCTGCTGCTGGACACCCTGATCGCCGCCAAGCTGACCGACGGCTCGCAGTCCTGGCTGTCGCTGGCCGATCGTTTCCTTGAGCTGCCGCTGGGCGTGTTCGGCGTGGCCCTGGGCACGGTGATCCTGCCGGCGCTGGCCCGCCACCACGTCAGCACCGACCGCGAAGGCTTCTCGCGCTCGCTGGACTGGGGCCTGCGCATGACCCTGCTGATCTCGGTGCCGGCCATGCTGGGCCTGCTGTTCCTGGCCGAGCCGCTGATCGCCACCATCTTCCAGCACGGCCAGTTCAGCGCCTTCGACACCCGCATGACCGCGTTGTCGGTGTACGGCCTGAGCTTCGGCCTGCCGGCGTTCGCCCTCCTGAAAGTCGTGCTGCCGGCCTTCTACGCCCGCCAGGACACCCGGACCCCGGTGCGTGCCGGCGTGGCCGCGCTGGTGGCCAACATGGTGTTCAACTTCGCCCTGCTGGCCGTGTTGTACCAGGTGATGGTGCCCGACGAGCTGAAGGCACAGGGCGTGATGACCGCCATCGGCAAGCAGCCGGGCCTGCACCTGGCCCTGGGTATCGCCAGTGCGCTGTCCAGCTACCTGAACCTGGGCCTGCTCTGGTACTGGCTGGGCAAGACCGATGTCTACCAGCGCCGACCCGGCTGGGGCGGCTATCTGGCACGCCTGCTGGTGGCCTGCGTGGCCATGGTCGGCGTGCTGCTGGCCCTGCTGCACTGGCTGCCTGCCTTCTCGGCCATGGGCGTGTGGGAGCGGATCGGCGCCCTGGCGCTGTTGGTCGGCGGCGGTGGCGCGACCTACGGCGTGGCCATGCTGGCGATGGGCTTCCGCCCCCGCGACCTGCGCGGGCATTGATCGGGGGCTACGACGGCTATACTTCAGGGTTACACCATTGAAGCGGCGGCCCCGGGTGGGCCGGAACGAGAGTTGATGAGCAGGCTGTTCAGAAGCGTCGAGGGCGGGGAGCTGTTCCCCAACGGAAGCGTGGTCTGTATCGGTGCATTCGACGGCCTCCACCTGGGGCATCGTGCGCTGGTCCGCCACGCGGTCGCCCGCGCGCGCGCCTTGGGCGTGGCCGCGGTGGCCGTGGCATTCGAGCCGCTGCCGCGAGAATTCTTTGCCCAGGGCACGCCGCCGCCGCGGCTGACCCTGGCCCGCAGCAAGGTCGAGATCCTGCGCGAACTGGGCGTGGATGCGATCGGCCTGCTGCGCTTCGACGCGGCGATGGCGGCCATGCCGGCCGAGGATTTCGTCCGCACGCTGCTGGCGCAGCGCCTGGGCGCGCGCGAAGTGTGGATCGGTCCGGAGTTCTGCTTCGGCAACCGCCGTCGCGGCGATCTGGCCCTGCTGCAGGCCATGGGCGCCGAGCTCGGCTTCACCGCCGGCGAGATCGAAGCGGTCGACCTGCACGGCGATCGCATCTCCAGCACCCGCATCCGCCAGCTGCTGCAGGCCGGCGATTTCACCCATGCCAACGATCTGCTCGGTCGCCCCTACGCGATCAGCGGGCGGGTCGTGCGTGGGCGACAGCTCGGCCGTACGCTGGGCTTCCCCACCGCCAACCTGCGCTTCCCGAAGACGCCGGCGCTGTCGGGCATCTACGCTACCTGGGTGCACGGCGTGTTCGACCAGCCGTGGCCGTCGGTGTCCAGCTTCGGCACCCGGCCGACCGTGGAAGGCGTGGAGCCGCTGCTGGAAGCCCACCTGTTCGATTTCCAGGGCGACCTGTACGGTCGCCATATCGAAGTGGAATTCGTCGCCAAGCTGCGCGACGAAGAGAAATTCAACGATCTGGTGGCACTGACCGACCAGATGCACCGCGACGCCGACCAGGCGCGCGCCATCCTTTCCGAACATAGATTGCGAGCCACTGCGTGAGCCAGGACTACAAGACCACCCTGAACCTGCCAGCCACCGAATTCCCGATGCGCGGCGACCTGCCCAAGCGCGAGCCGGGCATTCTGGCGCGGTGGGAAGCGCAGGGGCTCTACCAGCAGCTGCGTGACAACGCCGCCGGCCGCCCGCTGTTCGTGCTGCATGACGGCCCGCCGTACGCCAACGGCCGCATCCACCTGGGCCACGCGGTCAACAAGATCCTCAAGGACATCATCGTCAAGTCGCGCTACCTGGCCGGCTTCGATGCGCCCTACGTGCCGGGCTGGGATTGCCACGGCCTGCCGATCGAGATCGCGGTGGAAAAGAAGTGGGGCAAGGTCGGCACCAAGCTTGACGCGGTCGAGTTCCGGCAGAAGTGCCGTGAGTTCGCCGAAGAGCAGATCAACATCCAGCGCGCCGATTTCAAGCGCCTGGGCGTGACCGGTGACTGGGACAACCCGTACAAGACCCTGAGCTTCGATTTCGAAGCCAACGAGATCCGTGCGCTGGCCAAGGTCGTGGCCAACGGTCACCTGGTGCGTGGCGCCAAGCCGGTCTACTGGTGCTTCGACTGCGGCTCGGCGCTGGCCGAAGCGGAAATCGAATACCAGGAAAAGGAATCGCCGGCGATCGACGTGGCCTACGCAGCGCGCGATGCGCAGGCCGTGGCCCAGGCCTTCGGCGTCAGCCTGCCGGGCGATGTCGAAGTGGCCGTGCCGATCTGGACCACCACCCCGTGGACGCTGCCGGCCTCGCTGGCGGTGTCGCTGGGCGCGGAGATCCGCTACGTGCTGGCCGAAGGCCCCGCGCACAACGGCAAGCGCCGCTGGCTGGTGCTGGCCGCTGCCCTGGCCGAGCGCGCCCTGCAGCGCTACGGCGTCGAAAACGTGGTGCTGCACGGTGAAACCACCGGCGCGGCGCTGGAAAACCAGCTGCTGGCGCACCCGTTCTACCCGGAGCGCGAGATCCTGGTGCTCAACGGCGAACACGTGTCCGACGAGGACGGTACCGGTGCGGTGCACACTGCCCCCGGCCACGGCCAGGAAGACTACGTGGTCAGCCAGAAGTACGGCCTGCTGGACAAGTACAACGCCGGCCAGATCACCCCGGTCGACGGCCGTGGCGTGTACCTGGAATCGACCCCGCCCGCCGGTGACGTGGTGCTGGCTGGCCAGCATCTGTGGAAGGCGCAGGAGGCCATCGTCGGCGTGCTGCGCGACAACGGCGCGCTGCTGGCCTTCCACCCGATCCGCCACAGCTACCCGCACTGCTGGCGCCACAAGACGCCGGTGGTGTTCCGCGCCACCCCGCAGTGGTTCATCTCGATGGACAAGGCCAACCTGCGCAACGATGCGCTGGCCGCCATCGATACCGTGGGCTGGTTCCCGAGCTGGGGCAAGGCGCGCATCCAGAGCATGGTCGACGGTCGCCCGGACTGGACCATCTCGCGCCAGCGCACCTGGGGCGTGCCGATCGCGCTGTTCACCCATCGCCAGACCGGCGAGATCCACCCGCGCACGGTGGAGCTGATGCAGCAGGTCGCCGACCGCGTTGAAGCCGAGGGCATCGACGTGTGGTACTCGCTGGATGCCGCAGAACTGCTGGGCGCCGAAGCGGCCGACTACGAGAAGGTCACCGACATCCTCGACGTCTGGTTCGATTCGGGCGTCACCCATGAGGGCGTGCTGGCCGCGCGTGGCTTCGGCAAGCCGGCCGACCTGTACCTGGAAGGTTCCGACCAGCACCGTGGCTGGTTCCAGTCCTCGCTGCTGACCGGCGTGGCCATCGACCAGCGTGCCCCGTACAAGCAGTGCCTCACCCACGGCTTCACCGTGGACGAGCACGGCCGCAAGATGTCCAAGTCGCTGGGCAACGGCATCGAGCCGCAGGACATCATGAACAAGCTGGGCGCGGACATCCTGCGCCTGTGGATCGCCTCGGCCGACTACAGCAACGAGATGTCGCTGTCGCAGGAAATCCTCAAGCGCAATGCCGATGCCTACCGCCGCCTGCGCAACACCGCGCGCTTCCTGCTGGGCAACCTGGATGGTTTCGATCCGGCCAAGCACTTGCGCCCGCTGAACGAGATGGTCGCGCTGGACCGCTGGATCGTGCACCGCGCCTGGGAACTGCAGGAAAAGATCAAGGCCGCGTTCGACAACTACAACATGGCCGAGATCGTCCAGCTGCTGCTGAACTTCTGCAGCGTGGACCTGGGTTCGCTGTACCTGGACGTGACCAAGGACCGCCTGTACACGATGCCGACCGATTCGCACGGTCGTCGTTCGGCACAGAGCGCGATGTACCACATCGCCGAAGCGTTCACCCGCTGGATCGCGCCGATCCTGACCTTCACCGCCGACGAGCTGTGGGGCTACCTGCCGGGTAAGCGTGCCGAACACGTGCTGTTCACCACCTGGTACGACGGCCTGGCGCCGCTGCCTGCCGATGCCCAGCTCAACGCAGCTGATTTCGACCAGCTGCTGGCCGTGCGGGAGCAGGTGGCCAAAGTGCTCGAGCCGATGCGCGCCAACGGTGCCATCGGTGCCGCGCTGGAAGCGGAAATCACCATCGCCGCCAGCGAAGAGCAGGCCGCGAAGTGGCAGCCGCTGGCCGATGAACTGCGTTTCCTGTTCATCAGCGGCGACGTGCAGGTGCGCCCGGCGACCACCGACGAAGTGTTCGTCAGTGCCCAGCCGACCCAGAAGACCAAGTGCGTGCGCTGCTGGCACCACCGCGCCGACGTCGGCAGCAACGCCGATCACCCGGAACTGTGCGGCCGCTGCGCGGGCAACATCACCGGTGCCGGTGAAGTGCGGAGCTGGTTCTGATGGCCGCGCCCCGTCCTAATCCCAACGCCCTGGTCTGGCTGCTGCTGTCGGCCGCCATCATCGGCCTGGACCAGTGGTCCAAGGCCTGGGTGCTGTCGAGCCTGCCGGAGTTCCAGCCGGTGGTGGTCATTGACGGCTTCTGGAACTGGTACCGCACCTACAACACCGGCGCGGCGTTCAGTTTCCTGAGCGACGCCGGTGGCTGGCAGAAGCACTTCTTCACCGTGCTGGCCATCGCCATCAGCGGCCTGATGGCGTGGTGGCTGCGCGCCACCGCCCGTGGCAACTGGAAGGCAGCGGTGCCGTACGCGCTGATCATCGGTGGTGCCATCGGCAACGTGATCGACCGCCAGGTGCATGGTCATGTGGTTGATTTCATCCAGTGGTATATCGGTGACCATGTCTGGCCGGCGTTCAACGTGGCCGACTCGGCCATCGTGGTCGGTGCCGTGGGCATCGCCCTGTTTGGCCTGTTCGACGGCAAGTCCGCCAAAAAGGCGGATAATGCCACCCCGAAACCGTAAGCCGGCCGCTGCCGGGAGACTGAACTGATGGATGTGCTGCTCGCCAACCCGCGTGGTTTCTGTGCCGGTGTCGATCGTGCGATCGAGATCGTCAAGCGCGCGATCGAAACGCTGGGCGCGCCCATCTACGTCCGCCATGAAGTGGTGCACAACCGCTTCGTGGTCGACGACCTGAAGCAGCGCGGCGCGATCTTCGTCGAGGAACTGGACGAAGTGCCGGACAACAACACCGTCATCTTCAGCGCGCACGGCGTCTCCCAGGCCGTGCGCCAGGAAGCCGACCGCCGCGGCCTGAAAGTGTTCGACGCCACCTGCCCGCTGGTGACCAAGGTCCACTTCGAAGTGGCCCGCCACTGCCGTGCCGGCCGTGACGTGGTGCTGATCGGCCACGCCGGTCACCCGGAAGTGGAAGGCACCATGGGCCAGTGGAACCGCGAAGCCGGTACCGGCCAGATCTACCTGGTCGAGGACGTGGAGCAGGTCGCCACGCTGGAGATCAACCAGCCGACGAACTTCGCCTACACCACCCAGACCACGCTGTCGGTGGACGACACGCGCGGCATCATCGAGGCGCTGCGCGAGCGGTTCCCGGAGATGCAGGGCCCGAAGAACGACGACATCTGCTACGCCACGCAGAACCGCCAGGACGCCGTGCGCGACCTGGCCAAGCGCTGCGACCTGGTGCTGGTGGTGGGTTCGCCGAACAGCTCCAATTCCAACCGCCTGAGTGAGCTGGCCCGCCGTGAAGGCGTGGAGAGCTACCTGATCGACGGCGCGCGCGAGATCGACCCGCGCTGGGTGGAAGGCAAGCAGCACATCGGCGTGACCGCCGGTGCTTCGGCACCTCAGGTGCTGGTGGATGGCGTGCTGGCCCGCCTGGCCGAGCTGGGCGCCAACGGCGTGGGCGAGTTGGACGGCGAGCCGGAATCGATGGTGTTCGCCCTGCCGAAGGAACTGCGTCTGCGGTTGGTGGACTGACTGCGGAAGGTGGTACGCCGGGCATGGCCCGGCGCTGGCGGGTGCATGTCATCCACGCATGGCGTGGATCTACTGCATCCGGTCGGCACACCCGTAGATCCAGGCCATGCGTGGATGGGCACCGCCCATGACCTTTTCCGCCCACGCGCCCCAGTAGATCCACGCCACGCGTGGATGGGCACACCGACCATGACCTTCGGCCATGGGGTTCTGCACTACACAGGCCTAGCATCAAAGGTTCTACCGTAGCTGGAACCTGCCTGATGAAGACCCGTGCCCTGGTGATGTCCGTGCTGTTCGCGCTGGCGTCCACGCCTGCGGTGGCGCAGACCTCGCCGCCGGGCGATGCCGCGGCCCCCGGCCTGCTGCGCATCGATGTGGATGCACGTGACCTTGCCCGTCGCATCTTCAAGGTGACCGCTACCCTGCCGGTCAAGCCCGGTCCGGTCACCCTGCTGTACCCGCAGTGGATTCCCGGCAACCATTCGCCCACCGGCCCGATCGACAAGCTGGCCGGCCTGCGCGTGACCGCCAACGGCAAGCCGCTGGCCTGGCAGCGCGACCAGTTCAATGTCTATGCGTTCAAGGTGGACGTTCCCGAGGGTGTCAGCGAGATCGTCGCCCACTTCGATTTCCTCTCCTCGCAGGGCGGCAGCCAGGGCCGTGTGGTGATGACCCCGGAAATGCTCAACCTGCAGTGGAACGCCAACTCGCTGTACCCGGCCGGCGTCGACGCGCGCAACCTGCAGGCGCAGGCCAGCGTGACGCTGCCCAAGGGCTGGGGCTATGCCACCGCACTGGAAACCGCGCGCCGCGATGGCGACACCGTGGTGTTCAAGCCGATCTCCTATGACCACCTGGTCGATTCGCCGCTGTTTGCCGGCGAGCACCACCAGCGCATCGATCTCGACCCCGGTGCGAAGGTGCCGGTGCACCTGAACGTGTTCGCCGACGACGCCAAGTCGCTGAAGCCGACCGACGAACAGATCAAGCTGCATCGCGCATTGGTGCAGCAGGCCGACAAGCTGTACGGCGCGCGCCACTACGACCACTACGAATTCCTGCTGGCCCTGACCGACCGCCTCGGCGGCATCGGTCTGGAACACCATCGTTCCAGCGAGAACAGCGCGGCCCCCGGCTACTTCACCGAATGGGACAAGAACGCGTGGATGCGCGACCTGCTGCCGCACGAGTACACCCACTCCTGGAACGGCAAGTACCGTCGCGGCGCGGACCTGGCCACCGCCAATTTCAACGTGCCGATGGGCGACAGCCTGCTGTGGGTGTACGAAGGCCAGACCCAGTTCTGGGGCCAGGTGCTGGCCGCGCGCTCGGGCCTGTGGTCGAACGAGCAGACCCGCGACATGCTGGCCAACGTGGCGGCGACCTACGACCGTGGACGCCCGGGCCTGGCCTGGCGCGCGCTGCAGGACACCACCAACGACCCGACCATCGCCCAGCGCCGCGGGCTGGCCTATCGCAACTACCAGATGAGCGAGGACTACTACTCCGGCGGGCAGATGCTGTGGCTGGAAGTGGAAGGCAAGCTGCGCGCGCTGAGCGGCAACCGCCGCAGCCTGGATGATTTCGCGCGCACGTTCTTCGGCGTCGGCAATGGCGACTGGAACGTCAAGCCGTACACCTTCGAGGATGTGGTGGAGACCCTCAATGGCATCGCGCCGTACGACTGGGCCAGCTTCCTGCGCCAGCGCCTGGACGGGCACGGTTCGCTGACCGGTGGCCTGGAACTGGCTGGCTGGAAGCTGGCCTACCGCGATACGCCGAACGAGGCCTACAAGGCGCAGGAAAAGCGCGCCAAGGCCGCGCTGCTGGCGTACTCGCTGGGTGCGACCGTGCTCGACACCGGCGTGGTCGGTGATGTGATCTGGGACAGCCCGGCCTTCAACGCCGGCCTGGCACCGGGCATGAAGGTGATTGCCGTCGGTGGCCGCGAATACAGCAGCGAGCGCCTGAAGGACGCCGTCTCGGCCGCGGCCAAGGACAAGGCGCCGATCGTGCTGCTGGTCAAGCAGTTCGACCGCATCGATACGATGAACATCGACTACCACGGTGGCCTGCAGTACCCGGCGCTGGAGCGCATCGCTGGCAAGCCGGACCGTCTCGCCGAGCTGTGGAAGGCGCGATGATGTATTGATCTCTGTAGAGTCGACCGTTGGTCGACTGCGCCTTTGTAGAGTCGAGCCATGCTCGACTGCTTCTGCCAACAGCAGTCGAGCATGGC
>NZ_QETL01000132.1:0-9409 GCF_003105135.1 Stenotrophomonas sp. SPM
TGCGCCTGCACGCGGTCGACATGCAGCGCCAGCTGCGGGGCGTTCTCAAGGCCGTTCGGGCGGACACCGGTCAGCTTGTCGCTTTCCTGTGCGGCCTTGCCCAGCAGGATGTTGCGCGCCTGCGTCAGCTGTTCGTAGCCCTGGCCACCACGGTCCTGCAGCCACATGTCAAAGCCGCCGAACTGGCCCAGGCCCTGCACGGTCGGCAGGTTGACCACGAAGATCTGCGCTTCCTTGATGCCGTAGAACGCGCCGTTCATGTTCTGGATGAACTCGGGCACGGTGACCTTGCGGTCGGCCCACGGCTTGAGGCGGATGAAGCCCATGCCGACGTTCTCGCCCGAACCGACGAAGCTGAAACCCGCGATCTGCATCAGGCCTTCATAGCCTTCCTGGTCCTTCAGGATGCCGCGCATCTGCGAGAAGACTTCGTTGGTCTGGCCCTTGGTCGAGCCCGGCGGCAGCTGCACGATGGCCAGTGCGTAGCCCTGGTCTTCTTCAGGCAGGAAGCTGCCCGGCATGCGGGTGAACAGGAAGCCGCACAGCGCGGTCAGCACCACCGCCAGGATCATCCAGCGCGGCGCATGCTTCACCGCCGAGGTGATGTGGCCGACGTAGGTCCCGCTGATCTTGTCGTAGTACTTGTTGAAGGTACGGTAGACGATGTTCGGGTTGTCGTTATGGGTCGGCTTCAGGAAGGTCGCGCACAGGGCCGGGGTGAAGCCCAGCGCCAGGAACGCGGAGAACGCCATCGAGATGGCGATGGTCAGCGCGAACTGCTTGTAGATCTCACCGGCCGCACCGCCCTGCAGGGCCGAGGGGATGAACACCGCTGCCAGCACGACGGTGATCGCCACCACCGCGCCGGTGATCTGGGTCATCGCCTTCTGCGTGGCCGGCTTCGGCGCCAGGCCTTCCTCGGTCATGATGCGTTCGACGTTCTCGATCACCACGATCGCGTCATCGACCACGATGCCGATCGCCAGCACCATCGCGAACAGGGTCAGCTGGTTGATGGTGAAGCCGATCAGCCACATGCCCAGGAAGGTACCGAGCAGGGCCACCGGGATGACCAGGGTGGGGATGATCGTCGCGCGGAAGTTCTGCAGGAAGATCAGCATTACCAGGAACACCAGCAACACTGCTTCGAACAGCGTCTTGACCACTTCCTCGATGGAGATCTTGACGAAGGTGGTGCTGTCGTACGGCGAGAACCAGCTGACGCCAGCCGGGAAGCTCGGCTGCAGCTCGTCCATCTTGGCGCGCACGGCATCGGCCACGTTCAGGGCGTTGGCCCCTGGCAGCAGCTGGATGGCGAACGCACCGGCGGCCTGCCCGTTGTACTGGGTATCGAAGCCGTAGTTGTTGGCACCGAAGGCGACGCGGGCGATGTCCTTGAGCAGCACGCGCGAGCCGTTGGCATTGGCCCGCAGGATGATGTTCTCGAACTCTTCCGGCGAGCTGAAGCGACCTTCGGCCGAGACGGTTGCGGTGAAATGACCGTCCGGCGAGGGATCCGAACCCAGCGAACCGGCGGCGAACTGCACGTTCTGCGCGCGCACGGCAGCCAGCACTTCGCTGGCCGACAGGCCGTAGCCCTGCATCTTCTCCGGGTTCAGCCAGATGTTCATGGCGTACTCGGAACCGAACTGCTGGGTGCTGCCGACGCCGGGGATACGCGAGACCTGGTCGAGCACGCGCGAACCGACGATGTCGTTCAGCGCGTCACGGCTGATCGTGCCGGTATCCGAGCGCAGGCCGACCACCATCAGGAAGCCGGCGTTGGCCTTGGCCACCACCACGCCCTGCTGGGTCACTTCCGAAGGCAGTCGCGGCGTGGCCAGCGACACCTTGTTCTGCACCTGCACCTGGGCGATGTCCGGATCGGTACCGGTCTCGAAGGTCAGGGTGATCTGCGCACGGCCGTTGGAGGACGAGGACGAGCTGAAGTACAGCAGGTGATCGATACCGGTCAGCTGCTGCTCGATCACCTGGGTGACCGATTTTTCAGTGGTGTCCGCGCTCGCGCCCGGGTAGGTGGCCTGGACGGTCACCTGCGGCGGGGCGATGTTGGGATAGGACTCGACGCCGAGGTTGAGGATCGCGATCACGCCGCTGAGCGAGATCAGGATCGCAACCACCCAGGCAAAGACTGGATGTTCGATGAAAAATTTAGGCATGACGGAAGGTTCCCGTTACTGCTTGTTCGATTCGGTGGCGGCCGGCTCGGCCTTGTCGGCCGCCTCGGGCTTGGCCGGCGCCTTGTCGGCGCCGCCTGCAGCTGCCGCTGCCGGGGCTGCACCGCCGGCGGCGGGCTGGCCGTTGGCGTCCTGGCCCGGGGTCCAGGGCTTGGCCGTAGCCGGCGCCCCTTCCTTGACCTTCTGCACGCCTGCCACCACGACCTTGTCACCGGCGGCCAGGCCGTCGCTGACCATCCAGTTGCCGCCCTGTGCGCCTTCGGTCTTCACGTTCTTGCGCACGACCTTGCCGTCTGCGCCGACCACCATCACGAAGCCGCCGGCGCTGTCCCGCTGCAGGGCCTGCTGCGGGATCAAAAAGGCGTTGTTGCGCTCGCCCAGGTTGGCCTGGAAGCTGACGAAGGCACCCGGCAGCAGGATCTTCTGCGGGTTCGGCAGCACCGCGCGCAGCGAGACCGCGCCGGTGCTCGGGTCGACCGTGGTCGAGGAGAAGTCCAGCGTGCCGGCTTCGCCGTAGGCCGTGCCATCGGACAGCTTGACGTTGACGGTGGCCTTGCCGTCGCCGGACAGGGCCAGGGCGCCACGCGCCTGCTGCGCACGCAGCTGGCTCAGCTCGTCCACGCTCAGCGAGAAGTTCACGTACAGCGGGTCCAGTTGGTCCACGGTGGTCAGCAGGGTCACGTCACCCTGGCCGACCAGGGCACCTTCGGTGACCTGCTGCTTGTTGGCCACGCCGCTGATCGGCGAGGTCACTTCGGCATAGCCCAGGCTGATGCGCGAGGAGGTGACCGAGGCTTCAGCCTGCTTCACCGCGGCCAGCGCGGTGCGCTCGGCGGCTTCGGCGCTGTCCAGGTCGGACTTGGACACGTACTGCTGCGGCGCCAGCGAGCGGGCGCGGTCGGCGGCGACCTTGGCGTTGGCGTAGGTCGCGCGGGCCGAGGCCAGCTGTGCTTCGGACGCGTTGAGGCTGGCGCGCAGCGGTGCCGGATCGATCAGGAACAGGGTCTGGCCCTGCTTGACCTCGCTGCCTTCCTGGTAGACGCGCTTGAGCAGCACGCCCGGCACGCGCGCGCGCACGTCGGCGCTGCGGAACGGCGACAGGCGGCCGACCAGTTCACGCTGCAGTGGCAGGGTCTGCGGCTTGGCGTCGATCACGCCCACCTCCGGCGGCGGGGGCGTCTGCTGTTCCGGCTTCTTGCAGGCGGCCAGCGCGACAGCAACGGCGCACGTCAAGGCAAGGGTGCGGAGTGGGGCGGTCATCAGGAGGAACTCCGGGGTTGGTTTGTAGTGGGGGCCGGTGACGGCGTTGGCGCGAACGCGCGCAGGAAGCTGTCGACCGAGAATTCTGCCCAGCGCCGACGCAGCTGCGCGTCATCGCGATGGGGGGTATGGAAGCGCTGTTTGTCGAAATCCTGACCGGCGATCATGCTCAGCAGCAGTTCGGCCATGAAGTGCGGGTCGTCATGCCGTAGCTGGCCACGCATGCAAACGGTTTCAATCCATTCAGCAAGATGAAGCGTCAAAGCGCCGGCACCATGCCGGTACAGCGTACGCGCCTCTTCGGGGAACTGCGCGGCATCGGCAGCGATCACCCGGCAGGCCTGTCCCACGTGCGGCTGGTTGAAATGCTCCAGGAAGTCGATGGCGAACTGCAGAAGGCTGGCACGCAGGTCGTCAGTGCGGAGTGCACGGACCATGGCCCCGGTGGCGTGGCCGACGTGGCGCTGCATCACCCGCCGCAGCAGATCCTGCTTGCTGCCGTAGCGCGAATACAGCGTCTGCTTGGAGCAGCCGGCGTGCTGGGCCACCGCATCCATGCTGATCTGCATGCCCTGGTGGGCCAGCAGCTCGCGCACGGCATCGAACACGCGCTGATCGCGCGCATCCAGGGCAGCGGGGAGGTAGGCCGGGTTCACTCGGTGGACTATACCGTCCAGTTCAGCATTGTGGAATCATGCCAATAGTCCTGTCCGTCCTGATACCGGGCGCCGTGCGCGCTTATTCCGGTAACACGGTTTGCCGATCCTGTCGGTAACGCGATGCCGGTGGTGGACGCCATACCCGTGCGAACTGAATAGGCGTCTAAACCGCAGCAAACCCGGCATTTCATTATTCCGTCCTGCAGCAAGGCCTTTTCCTGCAACAGGGCTACAATTTCATTTTCCCAACTGAGCAAGCGCCTCGCTCTGCCATGAAACCGCAAAAAACCGCAGCCAAGACCGTGAAAAACAAAACCAAGCCAGCTGAGTCGGAGGTCGCAGTGACCGCTGGTTTCTCCCTGGAGCCGGTCTACACGGCCTTGCGCAAGCGTTACCCCGCGGCCGCGCAGGCCGAGGCAGTGGCATTCGCCGCCGCGTTCTACAAGCGCATGGAGTCGGACGAGTTCCCGCACCACACCGCTGAAGAGTGGGCGGCGCTGGCGGCAGACACCCTGGAGTTCGCCCGTGCACGCAAGGCCGGCAAGGCCAACGTGCGCGTGTTCAACCCCACCGCCAAGGCCAATGGCTGGGAATCGCCGCACACCGTGCTGCAGATCATCAACGACGACATGCCGTTCCTGGTCGACACCGTGACCATGTCTCTGGCCGAGCAGGGCGTGGGCGTGCACGTGCTGGGCCACCCGGTGCTGCGCTTCACCCGCGACAAGGCCGGCAAGCTGGCCAAGGTCGGCGAGGGCGATGCCGAGTCGGTGATGCTGCTGGAAATCGACCGCCAGCCGGCCGAAGCCATGGCCGCCATCGAGCAGGCCATCAACAAGGCGCTGGATGAAGTGCGTGCCATCGTGCGCGACTGGCAGCCAATGAAGGACAAGGCGCTGGCGCTGGCCGACGACCTGGGCAGCCGCACGCTGCCGGTCGACGATGCCTCGCGTGCCGAAGCACAGCAGTTCCTGCGCTGGGCCGCCGACAACCACTTCACCTTCTTCGGCTACCGCGAATACCGCGTAGAGAAGCAGGGCAAGGAAGACGTGCTGGCGCCGCTGGACGACACCGGCCTGGGCCTGATGCGCGGCAAGGACAAGTCCGCCGCCCGCCCGGTCAAGACGCTGGCCGCGCAGGGCCTGAACACCACGTCCGGGCTGAAGGACGCGCTGATCCTGACCAAGACCAATGCCCGTTCGCGCGTTCACCGCGCCGGCTACATGGACTACATCGGCGTGCTGGAGTTCGACGCCAAGGGCAGGATCATCGGCGAGCAGCGCTTCCTCGGCCTGTTCACCTCCAGCGCCTACAACCGTCGCCCGTGGGAAATCCCGCTGGTGCGCCAGCGCCACGAATACGTGATGACGCAGTCCGGCCTGGCCCCGGCCAGCCACAGCGGCAAGGCACTGCGCCACATCCTGGAAACCCTGCCGCGCGAAGAACTGTTCCAGTCCAGCGAGGACGAACTGCTGCGCACCGCCATGGGCGTGCTGGGCCTGCAGGAGCGCGTGCGCAGCCGCCTGTTCCTGCGCCGCGACAAGTACAGCCGTTTCATTTCCGCGCTGGTCTACCTGCCGCGCGAACGCTTCAACACCGACGTGCGCCTGCGCATCGAAGCGATGCTGAAGGAAGCGCTGCACGGCGAGTACGTCGACAGCTCGGTCGTGCTGGGCGAATCGCCGCTGGCCCAGGTGCACCTGATCGTGCGCCCGAAGCCGGGCGAAATGCTCGACGTCGATACCGCCGAACTGGAGCAGAAGCTGGCCCAGGTGCTGCGCAACTGGCAGGACGACCTGCGTGAAGCGCTGGTCACCCGCCATGGCGAGACCGAAGGCCTGCGCATCGCCGCCCGCATCGGCAAGGCGCTGCCGGCCGGCTACATCGAAGACAACAGCACCGCCGTTGCCGCCAATGATGTCAGCCAGCTCGACGCCCTGACCGGCCCGGACGACCTGCGCCTGAGCCTGCAGGCCGTGCCGCGCGAAAGCGGCGATGGCCTGCGCCTGAAGCTGTATCGCCAGCTGGATGACATCCCGCTGTCGGACGCGCTGCCGATGATGGAAAACATGGGCCTGCGCGTGATCGCCGAGCGTCCGTACCGCCTGTCGGTCGACAACGCGCCGGTGTACGTGCAGGACTTCGAGGTCGAATCGACCGCCGGTGCCATCGACGCCGGCCGCGTCGATGAAGCCTTCGGCGAGACCTTCGCCCGCGTCTGGCACGGCGATGCCGAGAACGATGGCTTCAACCGCCTGGTGCTGGCCGCCGGCCTGCACTGGCGCCAGGTCGCCATGCTGCGTGGCTACTGCAAGTACCTGCTGCAGACCGGCGTGCCGTTCTCGCAGGCCTACGTGGAAGGCACCTTCTCGCGTTACCCGCTGCTGGCCCGCCTGCTTGTGGAACTGTTCGAAGCCCGCTTCGATCCGGCGACCGGCCACGAGAGCAAGGATGACATCGCGGCCGGCCAGGCCCAGCTGAAGGCCCACTTCGATGTGCTGGCCGCTGGCGACGACGCCACCCAGAAGGTGCTGAAGACCGTGGTCGATGCCCGCAAGGGTGACCGCGATGCGCAGATGCAGGCCGCGCGCGAAGCGCTGCTGAAGCTGATGGACCGCGTGTCCAGCCTGGACGAGGACCGCATCCTGCGCTCGTTCATGGGCGTGATCGACGCGACCCTGCGTACCAGCTACTACCAGACCGATGCCAACGGCCAGCACGGCCACGTCATCAGCTTCAAGTTCGATTCGGCCCTGGTGCCGGACCTGCCGAAGCCGCGCCCGTACCGCGAAATCTTCGTCTACGGCCCGCGCGTGGAAGGTACTCACCTGCGCTTCGGCGCCGTGGCCCGTGGCGGCCTGCGCTGGTCGGACCGTCGCGAAGACTTCCGTACCGAGGTGCTGGGCCTGGTCAAGGCGCAGATGGTCAAGAACACCGTCATCGTGCCGGTCGGCGCGAAGGGCGGCTTCTTCGCCAAGACCCCGCCGGTGAACGGTGACCGCGACGCGGTGTTCGCCAACGGCGTGGCCTGCTACAAGCTGTTCATCCAAGGCCTGCTGGACATCACCGACAACATCGTCAACAACAAGATCGTGCCGCCGGTGGATGTCGTGCGCCACGACATGGACGATCCGTACCTGGTGGTGGCGGCCGACAAGGGCACCGCGACCTTCTCCGACATCGCCAACGGCCTGGCCATCGCGCACGGCTTCTGGATGGGCGATGCGTTCGCATCCGGTGGTTCGGTCGGGTACGACCACAAGGGCATGGGCATCACCGCCCGCGGTGCGTGGGAATCGGTCAAGCGCCACTTCCGTGCGCTGGGCCGTGACAGCCAGAGCCAGGACTTCACCTCGGTCGGCGTGGGTGACATGTCCGGCGACGTGTTCGGCAACGGCATGCTGCTGTCGCGCCACATCCGCCTGGTTGCTGCGTTCGACCACCGCCACATCTTCCTGGACCCGAACCCGGATGCGGCCACCTCGTTCGTCGAGCGTGAGCGCATGTTCACCGTGCCGCGTTCTAGCTGGGCGGACTACGATGCCAAGCTGATCAGCAAGGGCGGCGGCATCTTCCCGCGTACCCTGAAGTCGATCGAGATCACCCCGCAGGTGCGTGAAGCGCTGGGCCTGGACGAGAACGTCAAGGCGATGTCGCCGAACGACCTGATGAGCGCGATCCTGAAGGCGCCGGTCGACCTGCTGTGGAACGGCGGCATCGGTACCTACGTCAAGGCCGCCAGCGAGCAGCACAGCGATGTCGGCGACCGTGCCAACAACGCCCTGCGCGTGAATGGTGGCGAACTGCGCTGCAAGGTGGTGGGCGAGGGCGGCAACCTGGGCATGACCCAGCTGGGCCGCATCGAAGCCGCCCAGGCCGGTGTGCTGCTCAACACCGACTTCATCGACAACTCGGCCGGTGTGGACACCTCCGACCATGAAGTCAACATCAAGATCCTGCTCAACGATGTGGTGCGCGCCAAGAAGCTGACCGTCGAGCAGCGCAACAAGCTGCTGGCGTCGATGACCGACGAGGTCGCCGACCTGGTGCTCAATGACAACTACCGCCAGAACCAGGCCCTGAGCCTGATGGAGCGGATGGCGGTCAAGCGCCTGGGTTCCAAGCAGCACTTCATCCGCACCCTGGAACAGCAGGGCCTGCTGGATCGCCAGATCGAGTTCCTGCCGTCCGATGCCGAGCTGTCGCAGCGCAAGGCACGCGGCCAGGGCCTGACCCGTCCGGAACTGTCGGTACTGCTGTCCTACTCGAAGCTGGTGGCGTTCGCCCAGCTGCTGGATTCGGACATCCCGGAAGATCCGTACCTGTCCAAGGAACTGCAGCGCTACTTCCCGACCCCGCTGCAGAAGAAGTACGCCGATGCGATGGAGCGTCACCGCCTGAAGCGCGAGATCATCGCCACGGCCGTGACCAACCAGACCATCAACCGCATGGGCGCCACCTTCCTGATGCGCATGCAGGAAGACACCGGCCGCACCATCGCCGAGGTCGCCAAGGCGTACACCATCAGCCGCGAAACGCTGGATGCCCGCGCGCTGTGGGCACAGATCGACGCCCTCGACGGCACCCTGCCGGAGTCGGTGCAGATCGACGCACTGGAAGTGATCTGGAAGCTGCAGCGTTCGTTCGTGCGCTGGCTGCTGTCGCGCCCGGGCCCGATGCCGGGCATCACCGAGGCGGTCAACCGCTACCAGGGTCCGTTCAACGACATCCGCGTTGCTTCGGGCGTGCTGCCGGATTCGCAGCGTCCGACCTACGAAGCCCTGGTGGCCGAGTGGAAGGAAAAGGGCCTGCCGTCCGCGCTGGCCCAGCAACTGGCCGAACTGCACTTCCTGGAACCGGCGTTCGACATCATCGAACTGGCCCGCACCCGCAAGCTGAAGCCGGTGGACGTGTCGAAGATCCACTTCCGCCTGGGCGATGCCCTGCAGCTGCCGTGGCTGTTCGAGCAGATCGACGCGCTGGAGGTCAACGGCCGCTGGCACGCGGTTGCCCGTGGCGTGCTGCGTGACGAACTGGCCGCGCACCACCGCAACCTGGCCGGCCAGGTGCTGGGCACCAAGGGCAGCAGCGCTGAAGCCAAGGTCGCCAGCTGGATCGGTCGAGACGACAGCAGCCTGCGCTTCACCCTGTCGATGCTGGCCGAACTGGCCGAGCAGAAGACCCTGGACTACCCGACCGTTTCGGTCGCGGTGCAGCGCCTGGGCCAGCTTGCCGCGCATGGTGCGTAAGTGATGTAACGCCGGGCCTCGCCCGGTGAGCGTGAAACGGAAC
>NZ_QETL01000133.1:0-9046 GCF_003105135.1 Stenotrophomonas sp. SPM
CGGTCGCCGCATCCATGCGGCTCACGCCCCCTCAACCGGACCCTCCCCGCCTTCGACAGTTGGCCGCGATCTGTCAGAGCGGCGTGGATGGGATCGAAACCGGCTTCTGTAGAGTCGAGCCATGCTCGACTGCTTTACGTCCGGAAACGAAAACGCCCATCAAGGGTGGGCGTTCTGCTTTCAAATCAATAACCTGACCCGACTCAGGGCTTACAGCGGACCTCGGCCTGCAGCGCGCCGCGCCGCAGGCATTCACCGAACAGGCTGCCCTGCCGGCTCGGCAGGGACTGGATGTCCTGCAGCGGTTCCGCGCCCGCCGGGCACGTCCGCGCGGCCAGGGTGCGCAGGTCGCTCTCCAGCTGCGCGCGGTCGATCACATGGCAGCGATCAACCTGCAGCCGGTACTGCGCCGGACCGGTCCGGGCGCTGTGCAGCGCCGGGTCGCTCTGGCAGCCCGCCAGCAGGAGCACGCTCAGCGCCCCTGCGGCGGCGCGGGTCACGCCATGACCTTGGACTGTTCCAGCTCGACCTGCAGGGTGCTGGCCAGTTCGTCGCGGGAGACTTCGAACTGCTGCTCGCGCACCAGGTCCTTCACTGCCACGACGCCGCGGGCAAGCTCGTCCTCGCCGGCCAGGACCACGAAGCGGATGCCGGCCTTGGCCGCGTACTGGAACTGCTTGCCGATCTTCTTCGGCTCCATCTGCACTTCGGTGTTGATGCCACCGCTGCGCAGGCGGCGGGCGATGTCCAGCGACTGCGCCATGCCCTGCTCGTCCATCAGTGCCACCAGCGCCTGCACGCTGCTGGCTTCGATGCCGTCGATCAGACCGGCTTCGCGCAGCTGCCAGAACAGTCGCGACAGGCCGATGGAGATACCCACGCCCGGCAGCTTGGACTTGCTGTAGTGGCTGGCCAGGTCTTCGTAACGGCCGCCCGAGCAGATCGAACCGATCTGCGGGTGGTCAGTCAGCGTGGTCTCGTAGACGGTGCCGGTGTAGTAATCCAGGCCGCGGGCGATGGAGAAGTTCAGGCAGTAGGCGGTCTCCGGCACGCCCAGCGCCTGCACCAGCTGCAGCACTTCGCGCAGCTCGGCCACGCCGTTGCGCAGGGTTTCCGACGAGGCGCCACCGGCTTCAAGGGCGGCCAGCTGGGCCAGCGCGTCTTCATGGCCCTTCGAGCGCACTGCGACGAACGCCAGGATCTTCTCGACCTGCTCGCCCGGGATGTCGAAGCCCTCGCCCACCAGGGTTTCGCGCACGTAATCGGCGCCGCGCTTGTCCAGCTTGTCCACTTCGCGCAGCACGGCCAGCTGGCGGTCGCCTTCGGCCACGCCCAGGCTTTCGAAGAAACCGCGCATCAGCTTGCGGTTGTTCAGCTGGATGCTGAAATCACCGATGCGCAGCTCGGAGAACACGGCGTGGATGACGGCCAGCACTTCGGCGTCGTAACGCACGCTCAAGCTGTCCTTGCCGATCACGTCGATGTCGCACTGGTAGAACTCGCGGAAGCGGCCACGCTGGGCCCGCTCGCCGCGGTACACGCGCTGCATCTGGTAGCGGCGGAACGGGAAGGTCAGCTCGTGCTCGTGCTCGGCCACGTAGCGGGCCAGCGGCACGGTCAGGTCGAAACGCAGCGCCATCTCCGGCAGCGAACGGTCGCCCGATTCGGCGGCGTTGGCCAGTGCGCCGGTGGACTGCACGAAGTACACCTGGCGCTCGGTCTCGCCACCGGACTTGGTCAGCAGGACGTCGGACAGCTCGAACACGGGCGTTTCCACCGGCAGGAACCCGAAGCGCTCGTAGTTGCGGCGGATGACGTCCAGCATGCGCTGGAACGCAATCTGCTCGCGCGGCAACAGTTCAAGGGTGCCGGGCGGGGTACGGGGCTTGATCACGGGCGGAACTCCTGCAGGAACGGGAACGTGGGAGGGGGCGACATTCTACCGCCCCCCATGGCTCATGCCGCCGATCAGGGGCCATAAGGCCGCATGAAGTATCATAAAGCCCTCCCCCGCCCGTGATACGCCTCCGCACCATGTCCCGGCCTTCCGGCGCTCCGTCCGCCGCCCACGACGACGCTGCGCCGTCCTGCACTACCTTGGACTGCCTGCACTGCTCGGTCCGCCACCTGGCGGTCTGCTCGGCGCTGTCGCCCGATGAAGTTCAGGCACTGGAGCAGGTGACCGTCTCGCAGCAGGTGGGCCTTGGCAGCACCCTGGCCCGCACCGGCGAAGAACGCCAGCATGTCTATACATTGACCGCGGGTGCACTGCGTCTGGTGCGCACGCTGCCCGATGGCCGTCGCCAGATCAACGGGTTCGTGCTGCCGGGTGATTACCTCGGCCTGAGTGGCAGCGACCACCATCGCCACGATATTGAAGCCATCGCTGACAGCCGTGTCTGCCGCGTGGCCCTGCCGCAGATGAAGGCGCTGCGTGGCCGCTTCCCGCACCTGGAGCGCAAGCTGCTGCAGCGCGCCTGCCAGGAACTGGATGCCGCCCAGGACGCCGCGCTGGCGCTGGCCCGCCTGCAACCGGCGGAGAAGCTGGCTGACTTCCTGCTGCGCCTGGCCGCACGCGAGGCCAGGCTGGGCGGCGATGGCCTGCGCGTGTCGCTGCCGATGGGCCGCGGCGACATCGCCGACCATCTCGGCCTGACCATGGAAACGGTCAGCCGCACCTTCACCAAGCTGCGCCAGCAGGGCCTGATCGCCCTGCCTCATCTGAACGTGGTGGAGATCCTCGGCGAGGATGGGCTGCGCACGCTGGCGGGCGAGGGGCTGGCCTGACCGTCGCGCGGTCAGGGTGTTGCCGGCCAGCGGCCGGCACCACCCGCCTCACCGCAACAACACCTCGCGCAGCGCCGCGTAATCAGCGGCCAGCGGCTCGGCATGCGCCGGCCGCTGCAGCAGCGCGTCCAGTGCCGGCGGCACCGCCACGCTTTCACCGATCAACGGCTCCACCACCGCCTCGAACTTGGCCGGGTGCGCCGTTGACACCACCGCCCAGTCGCCCTTGGCGCCGCGCGCACGCAGGTCCTGCAGCACTTTCACCGCAGTGGCGGTGTGCGGGCAGAACAGCTCGCCCCTGCTGGCGTGCGCACTGGCGATGGTCGCGCGGATGGTCACGTCATCCACCGCGAATGCACGGAAGGCGGCACGCAGTTCGCCATCGTCATCGGCATACAGCCAGCGCAGGCGCTCGAAGTTGCTTGGCGCGCCCACATCCATTGCGTTGGCCACGGTTGCCACGCTGGCCTGCGGCTGGTAGTCGCCGCCATTGAAGTAGGCCGGCAGCACCGCATTGGCATTGGTGGCCAACACGATCTGGCCAATGGGCACGCCCAGTGCACGGGCCAGCACGGCCGCCATCGCATTGCCCAGATTGCCGGTCGGCACCACCAGGTTGAGGCGGCGCCGCGTGCGCGCGTGATGGGTCAGCGCCGCATGCGCGTAATAGCTCATCTGTGGCAGCAGCCGACCCAGACTGATGCTGTTGGCCGAACTGAGCGGCACCTGCGCCTGCAGGCCAGTGTCGGCCAGCGCCTGCTTGACCATCGCCTGGCAGTCATCGAACGAGCCGGCCACGCGCAGCGCCTGGATGTTATCGCCGAAGCAGCCGAGCTGGTGTGCTTGGCGCGGCGAAACACGGCCATCGGGATACAGCACCACCACGCGCACGCCTGGCTGGCCATGGAAGGCCGCCGCCACTGCGGCACCGGTATCGCCCGAAGTGGCCACGACAATCGTCAGGTCACGGTCCTTGCCCGCCTGCAGGCGCGACAACGTACCGGCAAGGAAGCGCGCGCCGATGTCCTTGAACGCGGCGGTCGGGCCATGGAACAGCTCCAGCACATGGTCGCCGTCGCGGCCCAGCGGACGCAGCGGCACCGGGAAATCGAAAGCCTCGCGGCAGATCTCCGGCAGTGCGTCCTGCAGCGGATCACCTTCGAAAAAACGCGCCAGCAGATCGGCAGCGGTCTCGGCGAGGGTGGCACCGGCGTGCAGTTCGCGCGGCGCGGGCAGCACGTCGGGCACATACAGGCCGCCATCCGGGGCCAGGCCGGCGGCGATGGCGGCACTCAGGCCAACAGCGGGCGCATGCCCTCGGGTCGAAACGAATTGCATGAGCTCGGTATCCAGCAAGGGGGAAGGATTCAGCACAGTCGCGCTCCAGCAGCGTCCAGCGGCGAGACCCAGGCTTCGCTGTCGACGCCTGCGGCGGCAAACGCCGCGCGCACGGGCGCAGCAGCGGCATGGGCCTGGTCGGCATCCTCAAACCAGGCAAACACACTCGGGCCAGCACCGGAAATGCCCGCACCCATCGCGTTGGCTGCCAATGCCGCATCGCGTGCAGCGTCGAAGCCGGCGATCAGTGCGGCGCGGCGCGGTTCCACCAGCACGTCGCGCAGGCCGGCACGCACCAGGGCCGCATCACTGCGATGGCAACCACTGAGCACCAGGGCAAGGTTGGCGCTCTGCGCGACGAATTCGCCCAGCGCATAGCTGCCCTGCAGTGCCGCGCGCGCGCTCCGGGTCTCCAGCACCGCGTGCGGATGCACCAGCAGGCTGTGCCAGCTGGCCGGCACCGGGATCGGCACCAGGCGTTCAGCCGTGCACAGCGCCAGTCCGCCCAGCAGCAGCGGCCCGACGTTGTCGCCGTGGCGCCCGCCGCTGGCCACTGCCTCGCCATCCAGCGCATGCGGATACAGCGCTTCGCGCGGCAGCGGTGCATCGAGCAGCGCGTTGGCGGCCACCAGCGCGGCCACGCACGAGGCGGCCGAACCGCCCATGCCCGAGCCGAACGGAATGCCCTTGTCGATCTCGACAGCGAAGCCATACGAAAGACCCAGGCCCTCGCGCAGCGAGATCAGCGCGGCCCCGGCCGTGTTGCCCGGCGCATCCCGCGGAAGCTCGACGGCGCTGCCGCGGATGGCGTCGATGCGCACGGTCGGCTCGTCGATGCGTCGCACCGTCACGGTATCGCCGATGCCGGCAATGGCATGGCCGAGAATGTCGAAGCCCACCGCCACGTTGGCCACGGACGCGGGTGCGAATGCGCGTGCAATCACAGCCGCGCTCCTTCGCCGGCGGCCACACGCAGCAGGTCGGCGAACACGCCGGCAGCGGTGACTTCCGGCCCGGCACCCGGGCCCTGCACCACCAGCGGGTTGTCGCAGTAACGACGGGTGCGGAACTGCACCACGTTGTCGGTCAGGCGCAGGTTGGCGAAGGTGTGGTGGGCCGGCAGTTCCTGCAGGCCCACTGATGCACCCTCCGCATCGAGCCGGGCGACATAGCGCAGTACCGCACCACGCGCCCGGGCCTCTTCGAGGCGCTGCAGCAGGCTGGCATCGGATTCACCCAGGCGGGCCATGAAGCCATCCACGCTGCCATCGCGCAGCAGCGCCGGCACCAGGCTTTCCACCTGCACCTGTTCCAGGCTGAGCGCGTGGCCGGCCTCACGGGCGAGGATCACCAGCTTGCGCGCCACGTCAACGCCGGACAGGTCATCGCGCGGGTCCGGCTCGGTGTAGCCCATCGAACGCGCCTGCGCCACCAGCTCGGAGAACGGCTGGCTGCCGTCGAAGCGGTTGAACAGCCAGGCCAGCGTGCCGGAGAAGATGCCCTCCACCGCCAGCACTTCATCGCCGGTATCGACCAGGTCGCGCAGCGTGGTGATCACCGGCAGGCCGGCGCCTACCGTGGCCTCGTAACGGAAGCGCGCGCCACTGGCGGCGGCAGCGGCATGGATGCGCTGGTAGCGCGACAGCGGACCCGATCCCGCCTGTTTGTTCGGAGTGACCACATGGATGCCGGCGGCCAGCCAGCCCTCGTAGCGCTCGGCCACTTCGGCGCTGCCACTGCAGTCGATCACCACCGCGTGCGGCAGGTGTGCGGCCAGCAGGTGTTCGGTGAAGGCGTCCAGGTTGCTGGTCTGGCCATCCTCGTGCAGCGCCTGCCGCCAGTCGGCGTGCAGGACATCGGCTTCCAGGCGCATGCGCGAACGCGAGGCCAGCGCACGCAGGCGCAGGTCGACATTGGCCTTGGCCAGCAGCTGCGGGCGCGCGGCCAGCAGCTGGTCCAGCAGCGCCGCACCGACATTGCCCGGCCCGATCACGCCCACCGCAAAAGTCTGCGGCGAGAGCCAGAAACCGGCATGTGCGGCACGCAGGGCGCGCGTTGCATCGGCGCTGGCCACGGCCACGGAGATGTTGCGCTCGGACGACCCCTGCGCGATCGCCAGGATGTTCACCTGTGCACGGCCCAGCGCCTCGAACAGGCGTGCGGCCACGCCGGGCTGGCCGGCCATGCCGTCACCCACGGCGGCCAGCACGCTGACGCCCTCGCCGACCTGCACGCGCTGCACTTGGCCCACCGCCAGTTCGTGGGCGAACGCATGCAGCAGGGCCTCGCGACCACGCGCAGCCTCGCCGGCCTTCACCACGCAGCAGATGGAGTGTTCGGAAGACCCCTGCGAGATCATCACCACCGACACCTGCGCCTGGCGCAGGGCCGAGAACACGCGTTCGGCGGTGCCCGGCACGCCCATCAGTCCGGTGCCTTCCAGGTTCAGCAGAGCCAGGTCGGGGCTCAGGGTCAGGCCCTTCACTGGCCCGCGCGGCGAGCGTTCGGCACTGATGCGCGTGCCCGGGTGCACCGGATGGAAGGTGTTGCGGATGAAGATCGGCAGGCCCAGGCGGATGGCCGGCGACATCGTCTGCGGATGCACGACCTTGGCGCCGAAATAGGCCAGCTCACAGGCTTCGTCGTAGCTGAGCGCCTCCAGCTGCACGGCCTCCGGCACCAGCCGCGGATCGGCCGACAGCACGCCATCGACGTCGGTCCAGATGTGCAGCTCATCGGCGTTGAACAGCGCTGCGAAGATCGCGCCGGAGTAGTCGCTGCCGTTGCGGCCCAGCGTGGTGATGCGGTCTTCGCGATCGCGGGCGACGAAACCGGTGGCGACCACGCGCGACTGCGGGTGCTGCAGGCGCCATTTCGCCAGGCGGTCGGCGCTGGCCTCCCAGTCCACGTCCACGCCCAGTTCGCCATGGCCGACGACCAGGACATCACGTGCGTCCAGCACCGCGCACTCCTCGCCGAGTGCCTGCAGGTGCACGCCCAGCAGCTGCGCCGAGAACACTTCGCCAAGCCCCTGCACGCGGTCCAGCACCTCGCGCGGCAGCTCACCGATCACCGCCAGCGCGCCGAGCACTTTGGCCAGGTGGTCGAAGCGCACGTCGATCCACTCCACGGTCTCGCCCACCTGCTCGCCGAGCAGAGCCACGGCCGCGCCGCGATGGCGTGCACGCAGGGCATGCCAGGCCTCGCGCCAGCCTGCATCGCCGCGTGCCGCCAGCTGGGCCAGCTCGATCAGCGCATCGGTGACGCCCTTCATCGCCGATACGACAGTGACCTGCAGCGGCTCGGGACGGGCCAGCAGCAGGCCGGCCACATGGCGGTAGCGTTCGGCGTTGGCCACCGAGGTGCCGCCGAACTTGTGCACGACGGTGGACGGTGCGGCCAGGCTGGCCGGTGCAGCGGGATGGGCGGGGGCGTGGAAAGACATGCAGACCTCGGTAGGAGGCCCCGTCACATGCAGGTGGTGGGTTTCCCCGTCACCTGGATGGTGCGGGGCCGTTGTTTTCGGGAGTTACACGAAGACGACGGGCCGCACCAGGGCAGTGGTGGCGGTGGTGGTAATAATGGTGGTGATGGCGACCGGCGCAGTCGACCCGCCCGCGGTAGCGGGGGCAATCAGGCTGGCGAGGGCGGCATCGAAGACCATGGCGCACAGAAAACACCGTGCGCCGGGGGCCTGTCAAGTGCTGCGATGCAAAAATATTTTGTTTCGATCATCGCCCAACGTGCAGCCATTTGGTTGCAACTGAGACAAACCGGGCATCAGAGCGCTTGAGGCCAGCAATCAGCCGGCATGTTCGGCGATCGCACGCGGAGCGCGGTGCGCGTGGGCACACAGCAGCACGCCTGCCACCAGGAACACGATCGCCAGCGCCTCCAGCAGGGTCGGCCAGCGCCACTGCCAGGCGAAGGCGTAGAGCAGCGCGAACAGGGTTTCGAACACGATCATCTGCCCGGTCAGGGTCAACGGCAACAGGCGGCTGGCACGGTTCCAGAACGCGTTGCCGATGATCGAGGCGATGACCGCGACGCCGGCACTGATCAGCCAGAACAGGCTCCAATGCGCGGGGGTGTGGCCGGCGGTGTGGCCGGCGGTCTGGCCGATGAAGGCCATTGGCACCAGCAAGAGCGACAGGCCGCCGGTGGTGACCCCGGTCAGCAGCGACCAGTCATGGCTGGACAGATCGGCACGCCGGGCCAGCCAGCGGCTGTTGCCCACCGAGTACAGCGCCCAGGAAAACAGCGCACCAAAGGCGCAGACCAGGCCGATCAGGCGCTGCCGCCACGGCGTGCCCAGATGCTCGGACATCAGCGATTCCCAGCCCACCAGGGCCACGCCCAGCACGCACAGCCCCAGCGCGGGCAACAGTTGTTTCAACGGCACCGCACCCTTTTCGCGCACGCCGACCAGGGTCACTACCACCGGGATCAGGCCGACGATGAGCGAGGCCGCCGCGCCACCGGCCCACTGCACGGCCGTGGCCAGCAGCAGGAAATACACCAGGTTGCCGGCCAGGCTGAGCCACAGCAGGCCCATCCATTCCGCACGACCCAGCTGCGGCGCCAAACGCGTCCAGCGCGGCAACAGCAGGATCACCGCGATCAGTCCGTAGACCAGATAGCGGCCGGCGGACAGTTGCAGTGCGTTGAAGGAATGCAGCACGGCAGGCGCGAGGAAGACCACGCCCCACAGCGCGCCAGCGGCAACGCCATTGGCGATGCCCAGGGCCATCGGGTTGTTGCGCATAGCAGGTTCTTCGGGGGGAGAGAACAGGCCGCGCAGTGTAGGGGGCGATGGACGCGGCGTCTTGACCGAGGCTACTGCCCTGGCCCGGCACTTCCTACGTGTAGAGCCGAGCCCATGCTCGGCTCCTTGTAACCACGACGGCAAAAGTCAGCCGAG
>NZ_QETL01000134.1:0-8930 GCF_003105135.1 Stenotrophomonas sp. SPM
GGCGCCATGGATGGCGCCATCGAGCCCCCATGGACGGGTTTACGGCGTGTCCTGCCCATCCACACCGCCCCGCCATCCCACGGAATGCCGCTGTTGCTGTTGCTTCGGCCGTTGCCGTTGCATTGAGCAGGTGCAGGGCTGCAAGCCCTGCCGAAAACCCCCTACCCCGTCGGGCCCTGGGTGCCGACCAGCCGCACTGGCCGCTGGTTGGCCAGCGTCAACCGCTCCAGTGGCTGCGGCCGCTCGATCGCATAGCCCTGCAGCCCCTCCACCCCCATGTCGGCCAGCGTCTGTGCCACCTCGGCCGTCTCCACCCACTCGGCCACCACTTCCATCTGCAGCTCGCGCCCCAGCTCGCTGATCGCCCGCACCGTCGCCCGGCTCACCGCATCGGTGTCCATGTCCCGCACGAACGCGCCGTCGATCTTCAGGATGTCCGCCGGCAGCTGCCGCAGATACCCGAACGAGGACAGGCCCGAGCCGAAGTCATCCAGCGCCATCCGGCAACCCCGCGCCTTCACCGCGTCGATGAACGCCCGCGCCTGGGTCAGGTTGCTGATCGCCGCCGTCTCGGTCACTTCGAAACAGAGCTTGGCCGCCAACGCACGGTTGCGCTCCAGCAGGTCGCAGACGAAGGCCAGGAAGCTCGGCTCGGCGATCGACTGCGCCGACACGTTGACGTTGCACAGGCCCAGCTGGCGTACATGCGCCGGGCATACCTGCAGGTGGCGGAACAACAGGCCGAGCACATGGCGGTCCAGCGCCACGGCCATGCCATAGCGCTCCACCGCCGGCATGAACTGGCCCGGCAGGTGCAGCGCGCCGTCGGCATCGCGCATGCGCACCAGCACCTCGTAATGAAGGTAGCCGGGATCGCCGACCTTGGCGATGCGCTGGGCATACAGCAGCATGCGGTTCTCGGCCATCGCCCGGCTCACCCGCTGCAGGCGTTCGGCCTCGTGGCGGCGTTCGTCCAGCGCGAGGCGGTCCTCGTTGAAACAGTGCACGCGGTTGCGGCCGGCCTGCTTGGCTGCATAGCAGGCGCTGTCGGCGGCACTCATCAGCCAGTTCACGTCGGGCGCATCGGCGGTCACTTCCACCACGCCGATGCTGCAGCTCAGCTGTGGGCTGCCCTCGCTGATCGGGAACGTGGCCTGCCCCAGGTTGCGGACCAGGCGCTGCAGCACGCGCTTGGCCTCATCCTGGCTGGCCCGGCCTAGGAACACCGCAAATTCGTCGGCGCCCAGCCGCCCCACCCAGTCACCGTCGCGCACCGCGCCGACCAGGTATTCGGCAAAACCGCGCAGCATCTGGTCACCCGCGGCGTGGCCGAAGCTGTCGTTGACCAGCTTGAAGTGGTCCAGGTTGATGTAGCACAGCGAATGCGTGCCGCCCTCCGAGCGGACCTGCAGCAGCGCGCGTTCCAGCAGCCGCTCGATCTCGCGGCGGTTGATCAGTCCGGTGAGCGGATCGTGGCTGGCGTGGTGCTCGATCTCGCGGGCCAGCGCATGGTTCTGGCTGACATCCTCGATGATGGAGAACACCGACAGCCGGCCGCCGGCATTGCGCACGGCGGTGCCGCTCCAGCGGCCCCAGACCAGGCTGCCGTCACGGCGGCGGAAGCGCAGTTCGCCCGGCCGCAGCTGGCGATCCCAGTCGATGCGGCCGTCAGTGTCCAGCACCAGCTCACCATCCATCAGCAGGTCGCCGAGCGCCATCTGCTGCAGGACATCGCGGCGGTAGTCGAGGATGTCCGCCATGGCCTGGTTGGCCTCCATCACCCGCCCGGCCGCATCCAGCTTCAGCATGCCCACGTTGGCCTGGTAGAAGGCCGCGCGGAAGCGGCTTTCGTGCTCGGTCAGGTCCGTGCCGACCCGGCGCGCCAGGGCTATCGCCATCAGGGTGATGACCAGTACCGAGAAGCCGCCGACGATGAGGGTGGCGATGCGCACCGTATGTGCCATGCGCAGCAGGGCCTGGGAAAATGCTTCGGCCTGCGATTGCAGCTGCAGGTCCACGTCGTGCACGCGCTGCATGTAGTGGTCGCGCACGCGGGGCTGCTGCAGTGATTGCGGCGGCACCTTGTCCAGTTCGTCGATCAGCGCCTGCATGGCCAGCAGGTGCGTGTCGGTCTGCCGCCACAACCGGGTGGCTTCACTGAACTCGCCGAGGTCACGTGCGTAACGGAACGAGAAAATCAACCGCGAGACGTCCTCGCGTGCGTTGCCGCCGCGCAGGAAGCCCTCGCGCGCCTTCGCCAGGTCCGGCTCGGGCTGTTCCAGGGCCAAGCGCGCATGCAGATCGCCCAGCGGCACCTGCAGGGCGCGCCGGGCGTCGTTCAGATCATGCGCATCTCCGCGTGCCAGATAGCGGCTGAGCGCGGCGGTGGCATCCTGCTGGCCACGCGACCAGTGCCCCTGGCCCGCAATCCAGGCGGTGGACGCCGCCTGCAGTTCCTGGATCAACGCGGACAGGCCGACCAGTCCGATCGCCGTGCCCGTCAGAAGTACGAACCGCACCCACAGACCACGGGTCATTGGTACCCGCCGCCGATGCTGCTCCTTGCCTCTACCCATCCCGGATCCCCCCGAATGTGCGGTGACAGCCTCCTTGTCCAACTATGCCAGCCTATGGCCGCCCCTGTGTGGACCATGCGAAGCCGGACCACGAAAAAGGGGTATGGAGGGGACTGAATCGATTCAATCCACTCCCCTCTTTGTGGCCCTGAACGGACAACGCCAGCCCGGGGCTGGCGTTGTTCAGGCACTTCGCGGTGGATCAGTAGCTGCGCGGGCCGCGCGGCTTGAAGCCGTCACGACGCGGCGGACGGCTGTCGCGGTCACCGCCGCGGTCGCCACCCGGACCACCGTGGCCAACCGGGCCGCCCGGACCACTACGGCGCGGACCACCCGGACCACCCGGACCACGCTTGTCGAAGCGCGGCTTGAACGGACGCGGTGCCGGGTTGGTGTCTTCACCCGGGGCCAGCGCACGCATCTGCAGCTGCTGGCCGGACACCCACACCTTCTGCAGGTGCGAGAGCACGTCCTGCGGCATCTGCGCCGGCAGGTCCAGCAGCGAGAAGTCGTCGTGGATGTCGATGCGGCCGATGAAACGGCTTTCCAGGCCGGCTTCGTTGGCGATGGCGCCGACGATGTTGGCCGGCTTCACACCGTGCTGGTGGCCGACCGAGATGCGGTAGGTCTCCATGCCCTGCTCCGGCGCACCGCGCGGCGGCACGTCACGACGCGGACGCTGCTCGAAGCCACCCTCACCGTCTTCACGGCGCGGGCCACGCTCGAAGCGCGGGCCACGCTCGTTGCGGTCGAAGCGATCACCACGCTCCGGACGGTCGAAACGCTCACGCGGCGCACGCTCCTCACGCGGGGCGCGCACCGGCGGCTGCAGCAGGAACGGAGTATCGCCCTGCAGCATCTTGGCCAAGGCAGCAGCCACTTCGATGGCCGGCACGTTCTGCTCGTTCTCGAAGCGTTCCAGCAGCTGGCGGTAGAAGTCCAGGCCGCCGGCACCGAGGGTTTCGCTGATGCGCGAGGTGAACTTGTTGATGCGGGTGTCGTTGACCGCTTCCACGCTCGGCAGCTGCATTTCTTCGATCGGCTGGCGGGTGGCGCGCTCGATCTGGCGCAGCATGCCCTTCTCGCGCGGGGTGGCGAACAGGATCGCCTCGCCGCTGCGGCCGGCACGGCCGGTACGGCCGATGCGGTGCACGTAGCTTTCGGTGTCGTACGGGATGTCGTAGTTCAGCACGTGGCTGATGCGCTCCACGTCCAGGCCACGGGCGGCCACGTCGGTGGCAACCAGGATGTCCAGCTTGCCTTCCTTCAGCATGGCGATGGTGCGCTCACGCTGGGCCTGCTGCATGTCGCCGTTGATGGCGGCAGCGGCCAGGCCACGGGCCTGCAGCTTGCCGGCCAGTTCCTCGGTGCCGGCCTTGGTGCGGGCGAAGATGATCATCGCGTCGAACGGCTCGACTTCAAGGATGCGGGTCAGCGCGTCCAGCTTGTGCATGCCGCTCACCCACCAGTAACGCTGGCGGATGTTGGCCGAGGTGGTGGTCTTGGCCTGGATGGTGACTTCGACCGGATCCTGCAGGTAGGTCTGGGCGATGCGACGGATCTGCGGCGGCATGGTGGCCGAGAACAGGGCCACCTGGCGCTGCTCCGGCAGCTTCTTCAGCACGGCTTCGACGTCGTCGATGAAGCCCATGCGCAGCATTTCATCGGCTTCGTCCAGCACCAGGGTCTTCAGCTCGGACAGGTCCAGGGTGCTGCGGTCCAGGTGGTCGATCACGCGGCCGGGGGTACCGACCACGATGTGCACGCCGCGGCGCAGGGCCGACAGCTGCTGGCCGTAGGGCTGGCCGCCGTACACCGGCAGCACGCGGAAGCCGGGGATCTTCGACGAATAGGACTGGAAGGCCTCGGCCACCTGGATGGCCAGCTCGCGGGTCGGCGCCAGGATCAGGGCCTGGGGCTTGATCTGCTGAAGGTCGATGTTGGACAGTACCGGCAGGGCGAAAGCCGCCGTCTTGCCGGTACCGGTCTGCGCCTGGCCCAGTACGTCGCGGCCTTCCAGCATCGCCGGGATGGTGGCGGCCTGGATCGGCGACGGGGTTTCATAGCCGATGGCGGTGACGGCCTGCATCACGGGCTCGGACAGGCCGAGCTGCGCGAACTGCAGTGGCGCTTGGGAATCTTGGGACATGGGGAACTCCAAAGGCACGGCCATCTGCATGGCAGTGCGATAAAAAAGGGATGGTCCGCGCTTTGGGCGCCCTTCTTATCGCGTGCCCTGGCGCTGCTCGGTCGGAGGAGATTTCACTCACTCAGAGCGGAATGATACCGCACTCTCCCTGAACCATGCGTACAGGAAACCATTCGCATCCCCTTCCGGGTCGCGCTGGCGCACAATACGCGCCCTTCCCGCCCGCTTACCAAGGATACCCCACCATGCAGATCCTCGAATTCGACCTCGACGGCGAGTACGTTGAACTCAAGCAGCTGCTCAAGCTGGCCGACCTCGTCACCAGCGGCGGCGAGGCCAAGATGGTCATCAGCGAAGGCCAGGTGCTGGTCGATGGCGAGGTCGAGCTGCGCAAGGCCTGCAAGATCCGCGCAGGCCAGGTGGTTGAATTCGCCGACAGCCAGATCCGGGTGCTGGCCGCCGGCTGATCCAGGCGGGCCCAGCCGGTTCAGGCCACCCGCTGGGTCAGGTGCGCGGCGATCAGCTGCCGGAACGGCGCCACGCCCTGCGCCACCCGTAGCCCGGCCGCGCGCAGCAGGCGCGCCGGCCGGCGGTCGTCCGTATACAGGCTGGCAATGGCGTTGGTGGCCTCGTACAGCGGCCGCGACGCCAGCCGATGGCCGCGCTGGTAGCGGCCCAGCATGTCGGTCGCGGCGATGTCCTCGCCCCTCCGCTGCTGCGCCAGAATGCCCTGCGCCAGCCGTTGCGCACCGGCCAGGCCCAGGTTGAAGCCATGCGCGGTGACCGGGTGCATGCCCACCGCGGCATCGCCGATCAGCGCCGAACGCTCGCCGACAAACTGGTGCGCGTACACCCCCACCAGCGGATACGCCTTGGGCGTGGCCACTGGCTGCATCTGCCCCAGGCGATGCTCGAAGCTTGCGGTGATGGCCTCGCCAAAGCCCACCTCGTCCATCGCCAGCAGCTCCTCGATCTGCCGCGGCGGCAGGGTGATGACCGCCGAGGCCTGGCCCTCTTTGAGCGGCAGCAGCGCCATCGTGCGGCCATAGCCGAACCATTCCCACGCCGCGTGATGGTGGTCGCGCTCGACCTGCATGCGGCAGACCAGCATCGACTTGCCGAAGTCGCGCATCTGCGCGCCGATGCCGAGCATGCGGCGGGTCGCCGAGAAGCGGCTGTCGGCGGCGACCAGCAGGCGGGCATGCAGTTCGCTGTCGTCATCCAGCGTGACCACGTGGCCCTGGGCGTCGGCCTGCACGGCCAGCACCTTGCGGCCATCGAACAGTTCCAGCCCGGCCTGGCCCTGCACCGCCTCCCAGGCGGCACGGCGGATCAGGTGATTGGGTACCAGCCAGCCGAGCGGCTGGCCATCGCGCTGGCCACTGGCGAAGGTCAGCGCGAACGGCGAGCCGCCGTTCAACACCCGCGCGTCGCGCAGCTCGGCAATTTCGGCTTCGGGCAGGCGCTGCCACAGGCCCAGCTGTTCCAGGCTCTGTCGAGACGCATGGGTCAGGGCAATCTCGCGGCCATCGAAAGCCGCCCGGGCCAGCGCCTGGCGTGGCTGCGCCTCGACCAGGCCGACCTGCATTCCACTGCCGGCCAGCGCACGCGCAAAGCACAGGCCCGCAGGGCCCGCACCGACCACTACCACGTCCATCCTGCGCATCCGCGCCTCCTGCCGTTGATTCCAGTCGCGCCCAGCATAGCGCCAGGCGCATGACCGGCCTTGATCTGGATCAGGCCCGCGCCTGCCTCAGAGCAGTGCGAACACCAGCTTGAAGATGGCCACGATCGAGACCACCCAGACCAGGCTGCGCACGTAGGGCACGCCGGCCGCGTACAGCGGCAGGTAGACCACCCGCGCCCAGAAATAGACCTGCGCGGCCAGCACCGTGGTCTCGTTGCTGCGCCCGGCCACCACCACCGCGATCGCGGCGGCAGCGAAGAACGGGAAGGTTTCGAAGAAGTTGGCCTGCGCCCGCTTCAGCCTTCCCGCCAGCGGGCTCAATGGCACGTCGGGCGCATCGCGCGCCGACGCGTTCCACTTCATCCCGCGTTCGTGGGTGACCACGGCAGACGCGGCGAAGATGTACACAAAGCCGAGCAACATCGCCCAGGCCAGCAGGGTCAGCTCAGTGGCCATCGAGGTTCTCCGTCAGGGTGCGGACGCGCGCAGGCTGTAGCCGGCCAAGCGCCAGGTCTTGTCCTCGTCGAAACGGAACGAGACCAGTTCGCGCACCGGCTGCGCGCTGTTGGCGAAGCGGGTCGGGAAACTGACATTGATGTACAGGCCTTCCGGCACGGCGGCACCAGCGGCGTACTTGACCCGGGTGATGGTCGGCTGGCCGCGGCCGTTCATGGTGCCAAGGCGGGTGCGATCGGCGGCCAGCTGGCTGACGAACGCCGCCTTGGGCACCGCGCGGCGGGCCACGGCCGAGGCACCGTCCCACAGCTCACCGGCACGGTTGCTGTCCACCAGCTGCGCGGCCTTCAGTGCCGCAGCGCTCATGTCCGCATCCTGCTTCTGCACCTGTGCCTGCTGCGCAGCGGTCAGGGCCGGGGCCGCCGGTGCGGCAGTGGCCGGCTTGGCAGCCGCCGGGGTCGCCTGCGCCGGGCGTGAGGGGGACGGTGCGGGCGTGGCCGGTGCCGGGGCTTGCGCCAGCGCGGTCAACGGCAGCAGGGACAACAGCAGGAACTTCGGCAAACGCACGCGCTTCATGGACACCGCCGGTTCAAGGGTAAGAACCGCAGTCTACTTCAGCCCGGTGAGTACGCCGTCAGCGCGCGGGGGCGCTGGCTTCCACGGCCGCGGCATCGCCCTGCGCGGCCGGCGCGGCGCCATCGGCGGCCGGTTGTTCGGCTACCGGCGGCTTCTCCGGCGGGGCCGGCGGCATGGTCGCCACATCGATCTCCGACAGCGGGCTCTCTTCCGGGCACACCTCATCGGGGAAGCCAAAGCGCTGCTTCAGCGCCTGGCCGCAGCTGTTGATCGATTCCATGTCCGCGCCTTCGCGCTTGCACTGCTGGTCGAAGGCCACCAGGAACGCATCCTTTCGCTGCACGAAATCATCGCCACAGGCACGCATCTGCTTGATCCGCTCCAGATCGTCCTGCACCGCGTTGGTCCCGTCCAAGCCGTACTGGCGCAGCTCGTCGGGGGTAAGAAGGCGCAGGCTGCGGTTGGGCACGGTCATCATCAGGTCGGCCACGCCCACCGCCACGCCGTTGCGCTGCAGGTAATCCTTCACATTGTCGTAGACCTCGTGCAGCTCGCGGTTGAGCTCGGCGCGCGAGGTGGCCTTGGAACTGATGCGCATCATGCGATGGATGCCGACCTTGCCCGACAGCAGCCGGTTGTCGCCGGCCGCGAGCACGAACACACAGGCGCTGTGGCAGATGGAACCCTCGCGCACCCAGATGGTCCAGCCCGACTCACCGATGCTGTCGCCGGCCACGATGGCCGATTCAACCTGGCCGCCGCTGGAATCGAGATCGAGGATGCGCTTGTGGATCTTCAGCGCATCGGCCACCACCGCCAGCCGCCACATCATTTCGGCGAAGCCTGGATTGATCTTGCCGTGGTAGCGCACGCGCAGCAGCCCGCGCTCGGCACAGGGCTGCATGGCCTGCTCGATCTGCTCGCGCTGCAGGCCTTCCAGTTCAACGCCGTCCCCGCCATCGACGGCGTAGTCGGTACCGCAGCTGATCCAGGCCTGGCCGTTTTCCAGCTGCGCCTGCGGCCACGCCCGATCCGCCCGGCTGCGCGGCGGCGCCACCGGCGGAGGCGGTGCGTCAGCCGCATTGATCGACACCATGTTCTCGCCATCGCTGGCCGGCGCCCGCGTCGCCTTGTCGGCGGCAGTGACGTTGCCAGGGTTCTCCAGCTGGCTGCAGCCCGCAAGGGCCAGGCACAACAGGGGCAACCAGCGGAATCTGACGGACATCGGGCAACCGGGCTTCATGGGAACAAGGCCCCAGTCTACCCGCCCCTGCCGCGCATTCAGCGCGCGCCACTGAACCCCTTCTGACCCAGGGGGGAAAGCGTGCCGACCAACGGTCGGCACCTACCAAGGGCAAAGCAAAAGCGTGTCCACAGCAGCGTTCGCCCCCAAGGGGTCAGAGCCGTTTTCCAACGGAAAACGGATCCGACCCCGAGCCCACCAACAGCCGCGACCAACTGTCAGAGGCGGGGCGGTGTGGGCTGG
>NZ_QETL01000135.1:0-8806 GCF_003105135.1 Stenotrophomonas sp. SPM
GCATCGAAGCCGCCCAGGCGCAGGGTCAGCGCGGTGGCGGCCAGCGCCCACGGCAGGCCAAGCAGCACAGTGATGCTGGCGCGGCGGCGACGTGCGCGCTGCCAGCTGCGCTGCAACGCGTTCATGCCGGCCTCCGCGCAGCGCGACTGGCCATTCCGCGCTCCAGCGCGAACAGCAGCACGATGGCCAGCAGCAGCCACGGGGTCAGCTCGCGTGGTGCGGCGGCGTTCACGGGCAGTACCGCCTGCTGCGGTGCGTGATCGCGCGCATCGCCCACGCGCGATGGCGCTGGTGGCTGCAGGGCCAGCAGCAGGGCCTGCGGCAAGCGGGCATCACGCAGTGCGCCGTTGTGGGCGGCGTCCCATTCGCCGGGCAGCGACAGCAGGCGACCCTGGCCGACGCGCTGCTGCCACAGCAGCGGTGCACCCTCGGCACTTCGCAGCACCACCGTGGCGGCAGCATCAGGTCTGGCCGCGGTCATCACGCTGCCGCCTTCGCGCAGCCAGGCCTGCCATGCCGCCGGCAGTGCATCGCTACGGCCCCACACCGCAATCTCGCCGGGTGCGGGCAGTGTGTCGGCAGGCAGCTCGGCGGCGGCAGGCTGGATGCTCCACGCGCGCTGCAGGGCGCCGATCCAGTGCCGCGCGCTGTCCGGTGCCTCGGCATGCACGCGCAGGCGTGGCGGGGACAGTGCTGCCTGCGTGCTCGCAACGGGCACGGCATGCGCCTGCCACTGCACGCTGCGGGACACCTGCAGGCGTGCGCCATCGAGGCCGGGCAGCGGGTCGGGCACATGTACGGTCAGCGCGGTGCCGGCGGGCAGCTGCGCGTCGAGTTCGCGCAGCAGGCTCGCAAGCGCCACAGGTGTCGTGGGTGCTGGTTGTTCGACGGTCGGGAAGCCAGGCGCCAGCCAATGCCAGTTGCCCTCTTCGCCGGTGCCGCGCAGTGCGCGGGCATCCAGCCCGGGGGCGACCACGGTCCAGGCGCTGGGCGGTGCTGCGCTGCCGGTCAGCGCCGGGCGCGCCAGCAGCAGCGCCAGTGCGGCCAGCAACAGCAGGCGCACCAGCAGCAGCGGCCAATCATCGAAGCGGATGCGCTGGCGCGGGCGGATCTGTGCGCGCAGCCAACGCAATGCGGCGAAATCCAACGGCGTGTACGGATGGCGCCGGGCGAGGTGGATCAGCAGTGGCAGCAGCCACGCGGCCAGTGCGGCCAAGCCCAGCGGGAACAGCAGGTTCATGCGCCGCCCCCGCGGCCGAACAGCGCCTGCAGCGGCTGGTCCAGCGGATGGTCGAGCCAACCGGTGGCGCTGGCGATGCCGCTGGCCTGCAGGCGTGCCTGCAGGGCGCTGTGTGCGGCAGCGAAGCGCTGCAGGTAGTCGGCTCGGATCGCGGCGCCATCGCCCAGCAGTTCCTCGCCGGTTTCCGGATCGCGGAAGCGATGGCCGGCATCGAAGGGGAAGTCACGCTCGTCGGCGGTCAGCACCTGCAGCAGCATCACCTCGCGGCGTGCGCTGGCCAGGTGTTCCAGCAGCACGATGCTGGTTTCATCGAAGCCATCGCCGATGGCCAGCAGCAGATCGCCCGGGCGCACGCGTTCCCACAGCGGGCGCAGGCGGTCGGCGGCTGGCCAGCCACCGCGCGCCTGCAGGGCATGCAGTTGCAGGTGCACGCGGTCACGCTGGCGCGCGCCGTGGCCGGCTGGTACCAGCTGCAGGCCATCGCCGTTGATCGCCAGCAGGCCGAAACGATCGCCCTGCTGCAGGGCCAGCTCGACCAGGCAGGCGGCCAGCCCGCGCATGTGGTCCAGACGCGTGCGCTGCGGCGCGGCGCGGTCGGCCTGGCCGGCCGAGGCGGTGGCATCGAGCAGCAGCCAGACAGTGATCGGGCTTTCGCGTTCGGATTCGCGCACGAAGAAGCGGTCCGAGCGCGCGTACAACTTCCAGTCGATCTGGCGCAGTTCGTCGCCGGGTTCGTAGGCGCGGTACTGGGCGAATTCCAGGCCGGCACCGCGGCTGCGGCTGGCGTGCTGGCCGATGCCGCTGGCGCCGCTGGCCAGGCGCGGCCGCAGGCGCAACGTGCGCAGGCGCGCACGCAGTTCCGGTGGCAGCGTCAGCGGTGTACCGGTGCTCACGCGTGCTTCAACCCGGGAAGGGCACGGCCTGCAGCAGCGCCGCGACCACGTCGTCGGCGCGCTTCTGTTCGGCTTCGGCGGCGAAGGACAGCAGCAGGCGATGGCGCATCACCGGCGCGGCCAGCGCCTGCACATCCTCGCGGGTGGCGGCAAAGCGGCCCTGCAGCCGTGCACGCGCCTTGGCGGCCAGCACCAGCGACTGCCCGGCACGCGGGCCGGCGCCCCACTTCACCCACTGGTTGATCGCGGCCGGTGCGCCGTCGCCGGGGCGGCTGGCGCGTACCAGTCGGGTGATCCAGGCCAGCACATCGGGGCTGACATGCACCTGGCGCACGGCGGCCTGCAGGGCGATCACCGCCTCGGCGTCCATCACCTTCGGCACCGCTTCGGTGGCACCGCCGGTGGTCTGTTCGATGATGCGGCGCTCTTCGTCTTCGCTGGGATAGTCCACCAGCACGTGCAGCAGGAAGCGGTCCAGCTGTGCTTCCGGCAGCGGGTAGGTGCCGGCCTGCTCGATCGGGTTCTGCGTGGCCAGCACGAAGAATGGCGCGGGCAGCTCGCGCGTGGTGCCCGCATGGCTGACCGTGCGTTCCTGCATCGCCTCCAGCAGCGCCGCCTGGGTCTTGGGGGGGGTGCGGTTGAGCTCGTCGGCCAGCAGCAGATTCGTGAAGATCGGGCCCTGCTGGAAGCGGAAATGACGATGACCGGTGCCGTGGTCTTCTTCCAGCAGTTCGGTGCCGAGGATGTCGCTGGGCATCAGGTCGGGGGTGAACTGCACGCGCCGGAACTGCAGCTCCAGTGCCTGCCCCAGCGAGCGCACCAGCAGGGTCTTGCCCAGGCCGGGCGCGCCTTCCAGCAGGCAGTGGCCACCGGCCAGCAGGCCGATCAGCAGCTGCTCGACCACCGTGTGCTGGCCGACCACGGCGCGGGCCAGGGCGCTGCGCAGCCCATCCAGGCGCGGCAGCAGGGAATCGAGATCGAGGGAGGTCATGGCGGTGGTCCGTTCAATTGTTCAACGCGTACATCACGATGTTGACGCCGAAGCGGGTGTTGTCTTCGGCCAGGAAGCGCTTGTTGCGCCAGTCGTAGTCCCACTCGCAGCCGTAATCCTTGTTGCTGTAGAGCAGGCCCAGGCGGCCATCGACCTCGATACCCTTCAGGTAATCGTGCACGAGGTCATCGCCCCAGCCGTTGAGCTCGAAGCCGGTGGCGGGCGGGCCGTCGGGGAAGCGGAAGAAGCTGCGGTAAAGCGCATGGCTGTTGGGCAGCTTCTGCAGGGCCCTGGGCCCGAACAGCCGGCCCATCTGTGCCTCGAACGAGGTGGCGAACAGACCGTCGATGTCATGGTTGCAGTCGTCGACGAAGACGAAGCCGCCGTTGCGCACGTAGCGCACGAAGTTCTGCCGCTCGGCGGCGTTGAACTCCACCAGCGTGTGACCGGCCAGGTAGCAGAACGGCGCCTCCAGCATGCGCGGGTCGGCCAGGGCCACCACGTGTTCCTGCGGGTCGACGCGCAGCGAGGTGTAGTCGATCAGCGAGGTGATCAGGTTGGACGGCATGCGCGCGTCCACGTCCCAATCTCCGGAGTCGTACTGCAGGCGGGTGAACCAGAAGTCGTAGCGCGAACTGCGCGGGCCTGCCTGCGCGAAGGCCGGCAGCGCCGCCGCCGAAGCGGCAGTGGCCAACCAGCGCAGGCAGGCCCGCCGATCCATCAGACCGCGTCGGACAGCGAGGTGAAGGTGAAATCGCGCAGCTTCATCGGCGGGATCATCATCACGTAGCTGGATTCATCACCGGCCACGCGCACCGGCTTGCCCAGCTCTTCGATGTTGTTGAGCATGATGACCGGCGATTCGTTGAAGCGGAAATTCTTCACCGGGTGCTTGATCTGGCCGTTCTCGATGTAGAAGGTGCCATCGCGGGTCAAGCCGGTCAGCAGCACGGTCTGCGGGTCGACCATGCGGATGTACCAGGTGCGGGTGACCAGGATGCCCTTCTGGGTGCCGCGCACCAGATCGGCGGTGCTCTTGTCGCCACCGCTCATCAGCAGGTTGCCCGGCGTGGCCTTGGCGGTCTTGCCCTGCTTCTGTGCCCAGAAGCGCGAGTAGTCCAGGTTGGCGACCTTGCCGTTCTCGATGATGGCCATGCGCTCGCGCGGCATGCCCTCGCCATCCCACGGCAGCACCGGTGCGTCGGCATGCCACGGGTCGGCGTACATGCTCACGCGCGGGTCGTAGACCTGCTCGCCCAGCTTGTTGCCACCGCCCTTCTTGGACAGGAAGCTGCGGCCTTCATCGGCCGAGCGCGCGCTGAAGAAGTTCATCATGAAGCTGATCAGGCCGGCGGCGGCGGCCGGTTCCAGGATGACCGTGTACTTGCCCGGTTCCAGCGCCTTGGCTTCCGAGGATTCGGTGGCCTTGCGCATGGCGATGCGGATGTCCTGGTCGGCCTTGAAGTCCGCCGCGTCCTTCAGGTTGCGGCCGACCCAGCCCGAACCGCGGCCGTCTTCGGTGCGCACGGTGCAGGTGTAGTCGAAGCTTGTGCTGCGCTGGTAGCCGAAGTTGCCGTTGCTGTTGGCGGTGGCATAGAAGCCCTGGCCATCTTCCAGGAAGCCGGCGGCGATCAGGCCATTGCCACGGCACGGCGCGATGGAATCGGCGGCGACCTTGGCGCGGAACGCCGGATCGATGGCGGCGGTGGATTCGCTGAAGGTAGGGCTGGCGCGGTAGGTCTGCTTGCCGATGGCCGGCATGAATTCCGGGTTTTCCGGGGCCAGGCGGGCCAGGTCCTCGGCGCGGCGGACCACGCGTTCCAGCGCGGCATCGTCGAACTCGTTGATCGAGGCGGTGCCCACGCGCTTGCCGAAGGCCACGGTGACGGCCAGCTCGGTGTTGTCCACGATGCCACTGGTGGACACGTTGTTCAGGGCGAAACGGATGTTGCCGTTGATGGAACCGGCCAGTACGGCGGTGCACTCATCGGCCTTGGACAGGGCGATGACCTTGTCGAGGATGGCCTTGGCCTGGGCTTCGGTGAAGATACTCATGGTGTAAGGGCTCCTGACCGGTCAGCCGAGGCTGCGTGCGGTGTTGATGACGTTGATGCCGTTGAAGCGCGCGGTGGACGAGCCATGCGAGACCGCCGAGACCTGGCCCGGCTGGCCCTTGCCGTCGAAGAATGAACCGCCCAGGCGGTAGTCGCGTTCGTCGGCCACGGCGGTGCAGGCGTTCCAGAACTCCGGCGTGCGGATCTGGTAGGCCACGTCTTCCAGCATGCGGGTGATCTTGCCGTTCTTGATCTCGTAGAACAGCTGGCCGCCGAACTGCGCGTTGTAGCGCTGCTGGTCGATGGAGAACGAGCCGTCGCCGATGATGTAGATGCCGTTCTCGACGTCCTTGATCATGTCCGGAACGCTGAGCGGAGTCTTGCCCGGCGCCATCGACACGTTGGCCATGCGCTGGAACTGCACGCTGGACCAGGAATCGGCGTAGCAGCAGCCATCGGACTCGGTCTTGCCGAGGATGTGGGCCTGGTCGCGGATGGTCTGGTAGTCCACCAGTTTGCCGTTGCTGATCAGGTCCCAGCGCTTGCACTTCACGCCTTCATCGTCGTAAGCGACCGCGCCGAGGCTGCCCGGCTGGGTCTTGTCGGCGAAGATGTTGACGTGCTCGCTGCCGTACTGGAAATGCTGCTCGCGCTTGTCCAGGGTGGCGAAGCTGGTGCCGGCGTAGTTGGCTTCGTAGCCGAGCACGCGGTCGAGTTCGAGCGGGTGGCCGATCGACTCGTGGATGGTCAGCCAGGTGTGCGAGGGATCGAGGATCAGGTCGTACTTGCCGGGCTTCACCGAAGGCGCCTTCAGCTTCTCCTGCGCCTGCTTGGCCGCAGCGATGGCGTCTTCCTTCATGTCGTAGGAGGAGCCGTAGTTCACCACGCCATTGGGGGTGAGCACCTTGCCGGCGGCGGCGCCGTCCAGGTACTCGTAGCCCAGGCCCATCGGTGCGGACAGGCCTTCGCGGGTGCGGAACTTGCCGCTGGCCTTGTCGATGGCGGTGACCGTCATCGGTGCCCAGATGCGGTGCACGTCCTGGTCGATGTAGGAACCATCGGTGGAGGCGAAGTACTTCTGCTCGTTGACCAGGAACAGCATCGAGTTGACGAAACTGGCACCGGCGCCCATCGCGGCCGCGTTGACGTCCAGCAGCAGGTCGACCTTCTCCTTGATCGGCACGTCCATGGCGTTCTTGCGGATCGGCGTGCGCCAGCTCACTTCACCCACGCCCGGCGCCTTGGCCAGCTGCACCGGTGCGGTCTGCACGCCTGCGTTGGCCTTGGCAATCGCGGCGGCCTGCTGCGCGGCGCGGGCCACGTCGGCGGTGCCCAGCGCATTGGTGGCGGCGAAGCCCCAGGCGCCGTTGACGATCACGCGGATGCCGACGCCGGTCGACTCCGTGTTCACCACGTTCTGCACCTTGTCCTCGCGGGTGATCACGAACTGCCGCAGGTAGCGGCCGATGCGCACATCGCAGTAGGTGGCGCCGGCGCTGCGGGCGGCCTGCAGCGCGGCATCGGCCAGGCGCTTCTTCAGCCCCAGGTCGAGACTGGACTGCAGCTGCTCGGCGGCGATCGCCTTGCCGAAGAACGACGGCACGATCAGGCCGCCCGCGGTAAGCCCGGTCAGGGCAAGGAAGTCACGTCTCTGCAAGGCAGCTCTCCACGTCGAAGGATGGGACGACTCAGGCGCCGAGACTGCGCGCGGTATTGATGATGTTGATGCCGTTGAAACGGGTGGTGGACGACCCGTGCGAGACCGCCGATACCTGCGCGGGCTGGCCCTTGCCGTCGAAGAAGGAACCGCCGAGGCGGAAGTCACGCTGGTCGCAGATCGCGGTGCACGCGTTCCAGAACTCCGGCGTGCGGATCTGGTAGGCCGCATCCTCGACCATGCCGGCGATCTTGCCGTCCTTGATCTGGTAGTAGAGCTGGCCGCCGAACTGCGCGTTGTAGCGCTGCTGGTCGATGGAATAGGAGCCGCGGCCGTGGATCCAGATGCCGTTCTCCACGTCCTTGATCATGTCGTCCACGCTCAGCGGCGCCTTGCCCGGTGCCAGCGAGACATTGGCCATGCGCTGGAACTGCACGCTGGACCAGGAATCGGCGTAGCTGCAGCCATGCGAGGCCTCGCGACCGAGGATATGGGCCTCATCGCGGGTGGCCTGGTAATCGACCAGCACGCCATCACGCACCAGGTCCCAGCGCTGCGTCTTCACCCCTTCATCGTCGTAGCCGACCGCACCGAGGCTGCCCGGCTGGGTCTTGTCGGCGAAGAAGGTGACGAGGTCGCTGCCCCAGCGGAAACCGGCATCGCGCTTGTCCAGGGTGGCGAAACTGGTGCCGGCGTAGTTGGCCTCGTAGCCCAGCACGCGGTCCAGTTCCAGCGGGTGGCCGACGTTCTCGTGGATGGTCAGGAACAGGTTGGACGGGTCCAGCACCAGGTCGTACTTGCCGGGCTTCACCGAGGGCGCCTTCAGCTTTTCGCGCGCATGGCGGGCGGCGGCGATGGCGTCCTCGACCGGGTCGTAGGAATCGCGGTAGGCGGTGAGGCCGCCGGGCAGCTGTACCTTGCCGCGCGCATCGCCATCGAGGAATTCATAGCCCATGCCCATCGGCGAGGACAGCCCGGCACGGGTGCGGAACTTGCCGCTGGCCTTGTCGATGGCGGTAGCGGTGAACGGCAGCCAGATGCGGTGGATGTCCTGGTCGATGAAGGAGCCGTCGCTGGAGGCGAAGTACTTCTGTTCGTTGACCAGGAACAGCGTGGAATTGATGAAGTCGGCGCCGGCATCGAGCGCGGCGCCGTTGAGCGCCAGCAGCAGTTCGATCTTGTCCTGGATCGGCACGTCCATGGCGTTCTTGCGCACCGGGGTCTGCCAGCGCACCTCACCGACCGCCGGCGTCGGTGCCAGCTGCACCGGACGGGTCTGGATGCTGGCGTTGGCACGGGCAATGGCCGTGGCCTGCTCGACCGCGCCGCGCACGGCGGCCTCGGTCTGCTGGTGGGTGGCGGCGAAGCCCCAGGCACCGTTGACCAGGACCCGCACGCCCACGCCGGACGACTCGCGGTTGGTCACGTTGCCGACCTGGTGTTCGCGGGTGACCACCGACTGGTTGAGGTAGCGGCCGATGCGCACGTCGCAGTAGCTGGCCTTGGCCGTACGGGCGGCGGACAGGGCCACCTCGGCCAGGCGCCGGCGCTGGGTGGTATCAACCGGCGCCAGCAGCTGCTCGGCCGCGATCAGCCGCGAATGCGGCAGCACCAGGCCGGCAAGGCCCAGACCGGAATACGCCAGGAACTCACGTCGTTGCAAAGCGTCTCTCTCTCTTTCACACCTGTGCGGAGGGCAAAGGACCACTCCGATCACTTGAACTGTCCGACTTTCGCCAGCGCGGGGCGATCGGGCAAGTGACTGCAGTCATGGTAGGGGAGGGTTTCGGCAGGGCTGCGCCCTGCACCCGCAGAGGCCAGGGCCAGAGCAACGTCAAAAGCTGGCATTCCGTGGGATGGCGGGGTGGTGTCGGATTGCGGGGACGCCGTAGACCCATCCATGGGGGCTTGGCCGCGGCATCCATGCCGCGGACACCCCGCAATCCGACACCGCCCCACCTCTGACAGTTC
>NZ_QETL01000136.1:0-8793 GCF_003105135.1 Stenotrophomonas sp. SPM
GAGCCATGCTCGACTGGCCGTCCAACAGCAGTCGAGCATGGCTCGACTCTACAAATGAAGAACGGGCGCCCTGGGCGCCCGTTCTGCTTACTTGAACTTGTAGACCACGTTCATCGTGGTCAGGGTATCGGTCCTGCGCTTGTCGTCGGCCACGTCGCTGTTGTAACGGGCCTGCCAGCCGGCCTTCAGGGCCAGGTGCTCGTTCATGCTCACCGACACGCCGAAATCGTTCTGGCCGAAGGTGTTGTACGAGCCCGATTCGACCAGCAGGTTGTTGATCAGGTCAGTGTTGGACGTGATGGCGTACTTCAGTTCGAACTGGCCCTGACCGATCAGGCCGGTGCGGGTGCTGTCGTCTTCGGTGCTGTGGGTGCGGCTGACACCCGGGCCGATCAGCGCGTCGAAGGAGAACTTCTCGGTGTTGAACAGGCGGGTACCGTAGCCCAGGCCGAACGAGCTGCGACGATCGTAGGTGGCGAAGTCATCGCGCTCGGTACGCACCTTGGCGAACAGCTGGCGGTGTTCGCCCAGCTGCAGCGCGCTGCCGGCGGCGCCGGTATAGCGGTTGGCCGTGGTGTTGTCGCGGCGGGTGGTGGTGCCGTCGTCGTTGGTCTCGGTCACCTTGGAGCTGGAGCGCAGGCCGAACAGGTCCATGGTGTGCACCCAGTCGCCATCGGTATAGCGCAGGCGCAGGGCGCCGTTGAAGCTCTCGGTGCTGCTGTTGCCGCTGGCGGCGGCAAAGCCCAGTTCGCCACCGCTGCCACTCCACGGCGACGTCATCGCCGCCAGTTCGGAGGCATCCTGGGCATAGGCCAAGGGTGCGCACAGCAGCAGGGGCACAAGCAGGGACACGCGCAGGGACATCGAGGGCTCTCCGAAGCGGTTAACAACCCGTGATGATACTGGAAGCACCATGACCATCAGAACGGTTCGGCAACGGCGCTTCAGCAGGCGTTACCGCCATCGCCCATTCAGGGGAGGTCGATGCGCAGCGCGGGGTCATTGAAGCGCGAGTAGCGCAGGCGCAGCTGGTACGGACGCCCCTGGTTGCTGCCGTTGCGCACGATCTGCCGCGGCAGTCCCTGGTCGTCCACCCAGTACTCCAGGCGCTCGCCGGCGGCACTGACCAGCCGGTAATGGCGGGTATCCACGCCGTCCAGCGACTGCCGGCCCAGATCCTCGGCCTGCAGCGGGGCGGCCGGGGCATCGGCGGGCAGCGGGCTGCGCCACTGCTCCAGCAGGCCGGGCGGCGTCGGCACCTGCTGGATCGCGCCACCGGCCTGCAGGAACATGGTGTCGCCGATGATCGTCTGTATCCCGGCCGGAGTGTGCAGCCGGAAGCGGTCGGGGGCGACGAAGTCCATCGCGCTGTGCACTGGCTGGGCCGCACCCAGCACGTCCAGCTCGGCGTGGAAGCTGCGCATTCCGGCCAGATGCTCGCTGGCGACGCGCACTGCTTGCGCCGGATCGGCCGCGGCGGCGGCTGGCACCGGTGCAAGGGCAGGGGCTGAGGCCGGGGCTGCAGCGGGGGCCGTGCCAGCGTCAGGTGCCGGGGCGCGATCACAGGCGGCCAGCAGCAGGCAGGCCAGCAGGGGCAGGGCAGGCAGGCGGCGCATCGGGCGTTCCATGGGGGCGGGGGCGCCCACGATAGCCCAAAGCCCCCGCACAACGCCCGCGACTCGGACATAATCGGGGGCATGGACCGATACGAACGCATCACCGCCCTGCATCGTCTGCTCAAGTCCGCACGCTATCCGGTGACGGTGGCGACCCTGCAGGACAAGCTCGGTTGTTCCCGTGCCACCGTCTACCGTGATCTGGCCTTCCTGCGCGATGCGCTGATGGCTCCGATCGAGGGCGACGGCGAGGCCGGCTTCCGTTACCAGGCTGACGAAAGCGACCGCTTCGAACTGCCCGGGCTGTGGCTCAGCTCGGAGGAGCTGCATGCCCTGCTGGCGTCGCAGCACCTGCTGGCACGGACCGGCGGCGGCGTGCTGTCGTCGGTGCTGGCACCGCTGCAGCAGCGCATCGAAAGCCTGCTGGCGGCGCAGGCCGGCGTCTCCAACTGGCCGGTCGACCGGGTCCGGGTGATCCCGCACCGCGGCCGCAAGTTCGACGAAGGCAGCTTCCGCACCGTGGCCTCGGCCGTGCTGGAGCGCAAGCAGCTGGCGTTCGAGTACCGCGCCCGTTCCACCGACGAATCGACCCGGCGCACCGTGTCGCCGCAGCGCCTGACCCACTACCGCGACAACTGGTACCTGGATGCCTGGGACCATGATCGCGACGCCCTGCGCAGCTTTGCGGTGGATCGCGTGCACAAGGCGCGGGTGGTCGACAACGGTGCCCGCGACGTGGCCGAAACCGAGCTGGATGAGCAGCTGGGTGCCAGCTACGGCATCTTCTCCGGCCCGCCCAAGGGCTGGGCGACTATCCTGTTCAGCGCCAAGGCCGCGCGCTGGGTGGCCGACGAACACTGGCATTCCAAGCAGCAGGGCCGTTTCCTGCCCGATGGCCGCTACGAACTGAAGGTGCCCTACAGCGTCTCGCGCGAGCTGCTGATGGACGTGCTGCACTACGGTTCCGATGCCGAGATCGTCGAGCCGGTGATGCTGCGCGAGCAGGCCAAGGCGCTGCTCAGCCTGGCCCTGACCAACTACGAACATTCCTGATCCCTCCCCCCGAGAGACCCGTTGCCCCCATGAAGAAGACCCTGTTGCTGCCCCTGTTCGCCGCTGCGCTGGCCCTGACCGCCTGCGGCAAGTCCGGCGAGCCCTCGCAGAAGCTGGTGGTGGCCGCCACCGCCGTGCCGCATGCGGAGATCCTGGACGTGGTCAAGCCGATCCTCAAGGAGGAAGGCGTGGATCTGGACGTGCGCGTGTTCAACGACTACGTGCAGCCCAACGACCAGCTGGTGCAGAAGCAGGTGGACGCCAACTACTTCCAGACCGAGCCGTACCTGGATGCCTACAACCGCGACCGCAAGACCGACCTGACCAAGGTGATCGGCGTGCACATCGAGCCCTTCGGTGCGTACTCGCGCAAGGTCAAGTCGCTGGCCGACCTGCGCGAAGGCGCCGACGTGGTCATCCCCAATGACCCGAGCAACAACAGCCGCGCGCTGATCCTGCTGCACAAGGCTGGTGTGATCGAGCTGAAGGATCCGAGCAACGCCCTGTCGACCCAGCGCGACATCATCGCCAACCCGAAGAAGCTGAAGTTCCGCGAGCTGGATTCGGCGATGCTGCCGCGCGTGCTGGACCAGGTCGACCTGGCCCTGATCAACACCAACTACGCGCTGGATGCCGGCCTGAACCCGACCAAGGATGCGCTGGCGATCGAGAGCAAGGATTCGCCGTACGTGAACTTCCTGGTCGCGCGCCCGGACAACAAGGACGACGCCCGCGTGCAGAAGCTGGCCAAGGCGCTGACCAGCCCGCAGGTGAAGGCCTTCATCGAGACCAAGTACAAGGGCGCGGTGCTGCCGGCGTTCTGATGTCGGGGTAGCGCCGGGCCATGCCCGGCGGATTGGGGATTGATTCGCCGGGCATGGCCCGGTGCTACCGCCCTCAATCAACGTGGAAGGCGAGGGTGGCGGCGACGGCCTGCTGCCACCCTGCATACAGTTTTTCGCGCCGCGCCGCGTCCATCTGCGGCTCGAAGCGGCGGTCCAGGCCCCACTGCGCGGCAATCTGTTCGCGGCTTTCCCAGAACCCCACCGCCAGCCCGGCCAGATAGGCCGCACCCAGCGCGGTGGTTTCGGTCAGACGTGGCCGCAGCAGCGGCACGCCGAGGATGTCGGCCTGGAAACCGGCCAGGAAGTCGTTGCCGATCGCACCACCGTCGGCGCGCAGTTCGCTCAGGGCGATGCCCGCATCCGACTGCATCGCATCGAGCACGTCACGGGTCTGGTAGGCCATCGCCTCCAGCGCCGCACGCACGAAGTGCGCCTTGCTGGTGCCACGGGTCAGGCCGAACATCGCCCCGCGCACGTCGCTGCGCCAGTAGGGTGCGCCCAGGCCGACGAAGGCCGGCACCAGGTAGGCGCCGCCGCTGTCGTCGACCTTTGCCGCCAGCGCCTGGCTGTCGCTGGCGCGGTCGATCAGGTGCAGCTCGTCGCGCAGCCACTGCACCACCGAGCCGGCGATGAAGATCGAGCCTTCCAGCGCATATTCCACCTTGCCGCCGATGCCCCAGGCGATGGTGGTCAGCAGGCCGTTGCGCGAATGCACCGCCTCGGCGCCGGTGTGCATCAGCATGAAGCAGCCGGTGCCATACGTGTTCTTGACCATGCCCGGCTGGAAACAGGCTTGGCCGAACAATGCCGCCTGCTGGTCACCGGCGATGCCGGCGATCGGGATCGGATGGTCGAAGAAGAACTGCGGCCGCGTATGCGCGTACACCGCGCTGGAATCGCGCACGCGGGGCAGCATCGCGCGCGGGATGTCCAGCAGTGCCAGCAGGTCCTCGTCCCATTGCAGGGTGTGAATGTTGAACAGCAGGGTGCGCGCGGCGTTGCTGTAGTCGGTCACGTGCGCCTGGCCACCGCTGAGGTTCCAGACCAGCCAGCTGTCGATGGTGCCGAACAGCAGTTCGCCGCGCTCGGCGCGCTGCTGCGCCCCCTCCACGTGATCGAGGATCCAGCGCACCTTGGTGGCCGAGAAATACGCATCGATCAGCAGGCCGGTGCGCTCGCGGACCAATGCTTCGTGGCCGTCGGAGCGCAGCCGTTCGCAGATCGCGTGGCTCTGCCGCGATTGCCAGACGATGGCGTTGTGGATCGGCTGGCCGGTGGCGCGGTCCCAGACCACGGTGGTCTCGCGCTGGTTGGTGATGCCCAGCGCAGCGATGTGCCGTGGGTCGATCTGCTCGCGGCTGAGCAGCTCGGTCATCGTCGCGTAGACGCTGGTGAGGATCTCGCGCGGATCGTGTTCCACCCAGCCCGGCTGCGGGAACAGCTGGCTGAACTCGCGCTGCGCGCTGCCGACGATGTTGCCGGCGCGGTCGAACAGGATCGCGCGCGAACTGGTGGTGCCCTGGTCGATGGCCAGCACGTAGCGGGGCGTCATGGGGCGTCTCCGGTGGCGATGGGGAAATCGTAATGCATCGGTCGCGCGGCGCACGGCCGCTCTGGTAGCTGCCAACCTTGGTTGGCGCAGTTGGCGCACGACCGGGGTCAGAGCCCTTTCCGTTGGAAAGGGATCCGACCCTGCATCCATGCCTGCAGCCGCGCCACCTGCGCTGCGTCCAGGCGCAGGCCCAGCTTGCTGCGTCGCCACAGCACGTCGTCGGCGCTACGGGCCCACTCGTGCTGCTGCAGCCACGCGACTTCGCGCGCATGCAGGCCGCCGCCGAAGTCCTCGCCCAGATCGGCGAGCGCGGCCGCTCCTTCCAGCAGCATCGCACTGCGGCTGCCGTAGGCGCCGGCCCAGCGTCGCGCGAGGTCGGCCGGCAACCAGGGCGCATGCACCTGCAGTCGCGCCCGCGCCGCGTCGGCATCGCCCCAGTCACTACCGGGCAGGGCATCGCCGTGTGCGGTCCACGCCGGGCCCATGCCGGGCAGGTGCGGGCGCAGCAGGTCCAGTGCTTCCTCGGCCAGCACGCGGTAGGTGGTCAGCTTGCCGCCCAGCACGTGCACGGCCGGCGCGCCGCCGCCCTGCAGCTGCAGCCGGTAATCGCGGCTCAGCTTCGCCGCCTGCGGGTCGGGGTCGGCCAGCAGCGGGCGCACGCCGGCGAACTGCCAGACCACGTCGGTCGCATGGATCGACTCGCGCAGGTAGCGGTTGGCCGCCGCGCACAGGTAGTCCACTTCCGAGGGCAGCACGCTGCAGCGCGCCGGGTCGCCGCGGTAGTCGGTATCGGTGGTGCCCACCAGCAGATGGTCGTGGGCGAACGGCAGCAGGAACACCACGCGCCCATCCGGCTGCTGCAGCAGGCAGGCGCTGTGGTCGGGCCAGGGCTGGCGCAGGACGATGTGGCTGCCCTGCACCAGGCGCAGCGCGGGCGAACCATCGCCGCGCTGCATGCGCTGCAGCAGGCCACCGGCCCACGGGCCCGCCGCATTGGCAACGGCCCGGGCCTGCACGCTGTGGGTCTGGCCGTCGCTGTCTTCCAGTGTTGCCAGCCAGTGCGTCGGCGTCTGCTGCAGGCCCGTGCAAGCGGGTGCCGGTGAGGATGCGCGCGCCGCGCTGGGCGGCATCCAGCGCGTTGAGCACCACCAGCCGCGCATCATCCACCTGCGCGTCGGCATAGCTGAAGGCCTGTTGCAGGTGCGGCGACAACCACGACCCCAGCGCATCGGCGTGCAGCTGCAGCGAGCGCGAGGCGGGGAAGGCCGCGCTGCGCTGCCCGAGGTGGTCGTACAGCCACAGGCCCACGCGCAGCATCCAGCGGGGCCGCAGATGCGGTTCCCACGGCAGCACGAAGCGCAGCGGGTGGACCAGGTGGGGCGCCTGCCTACGCAAGATCCCGCGCTCGCCCAGCGCCTTGCGCACCATGCCGAACTCGCGCTGTTCCAGGTAGCGCAGTCCACCGTGGATCAGCTTGCTGCTGGCGCTGGAGGTGTGCGCGGCAAGGTCATGCTGCTCGCACAGCAGCACGCGCAGGCCGCGGCCGCTGGCATCGCGGGCAATGCCGGCGCCATTGATGCCGCCGCCGATCACCAGCAGGTCGATTTCGTGCATGGCGTCCCCGGGTCAGGTTTTTGTAGAGCCGAGCCATGCTCGGATGCATTTCCAGAAGGGCAGTCGAGCATGGCTCGACTCTACCGGAAACAACAACGGGCCCCGCAGGGCCCGTTGTTTCAACACAGTGAAGCAGGAAACCGCTTAGAAGCGCGCACCGATGCCGAAGCCCACGGTCCACGGGTCAAGCTTGGCTTCGCCCACCTTCTGGCCGGCCACCTTCAGGTCCGGGCGCGAGTGCATGTAGCGGGCATCGGCGCGGGCAAACCAGGTGGAGTTGATGTTCATGTCCACACCCACGGTGCCGATGGCACCCTTGGCGTCCTTCAGGCGGATGTCATCGCCACCGGCGAAGTTCTCGTTGCTGAAGGCCGACTGGAAGTAACCGACGCCCACGAACGGACGGAACACGTTGTCAGCCTGGCCGAAGTGGTACTGACCGCTCAGCGCGACCGGCTGCTGCTCGACGCTGCCCAGGCGGGCATTGCCCGGACCCTTGACGCGGTGATCGAACTTGTCGGCAGCGCCCCACAGCTCAACGGCCCAGTTGTCGTTGACGTAGTAGCTGAAGCTGACGGTCGGCGCCGGGCCGCCATCAACCTTCTTGATCCCGTCGATCGGATCGTTCTTCGGCTGCAGCAGCGAGACGCCGCCAACTACGGCAAAATGCTTGCCCGAGGCGGTGTCTGCGGAGCTGCTGTCCTGCGCGAAGGCGGCAGGAGCGAAGGCAGCGGAGGTCAGCAGGGCGAGGCTCAGAATACGGATGGAGCGCATGGGGGAAATCTCCTGTTGTTTCTTGTTTTGGGCCCCCGGTTGCGGGGCGATGTCACCGTAGTCGCCTCAACATGAATCGCATCCGACGCGCGTTAAAATTTGGTTCCCATTGTTCAGCGGGCAGAGCGAAACCGCTGTTTTATAGGGGTTTCATGCATATGCGATTGTTCATGCAGTTGGAGAAAACGTGAGCAGCGATGCGTTGTGCATCGGCCTGCCTGCGCGCGTGGATCGCGATTGCCGCGTGCTGGTGCTGGGCTCGATGCCCGGTGTCGCCTCGCTGCAGGAACAGCAGTACTACGCCCATCCGCGCAACCGCTTCTGGCCGCTGCTCGGTGATCTGTGCGGGTTCGATCCGGCGCTTGCCTACGAGGCACGGCTGCGCGCGCTGGCCGACGCCGGGGTCGGCCTGTGGGATGTGATCGGCCGGTGCGAGCGGCGGGGCAGCCTGGATGCCGACATCGTGCGCGGTTCGGAAGTCCCCAATGCGCTGCCCTCACTGATTGCCGGCCTGCCGCGGCTGCGCCTGGTCGCCTGCAATGGCGGGGCGGCCTGGCAGGCACTGCAGCGCTGGGTTGTGCCGGATCTGGAGGCAACGCCGGTGCTGCTCGCGCTGCCCTCCACCAGCCCGGCCAATGCCGCGTGGTCCCTGCCGCGCCTGCGGCAGGCCTGGCAGCCGCTGGCTGACGCGCTGGCGACATGAAGCGGACATCGTCGGGACAATACGCTACCGACTGGAAGTGCCCGCAGGCCTTTGACAACAGCGTGTCCCGGCGACGTGCGTACTGAAAACACCTGTAACGGTTGGCGCTGGCCCCCTCTGGCCGCACAATAGACGTTTCCCTACACCAGATTGCCGGAGTTATCCCCATGGCCGAAATCAAGGAAGCACTTGTCCCCGATATCGGTGACTACAGCGATATCCCGGTAATCGAGGTGCTTGTCGCCGTCGGCGACACGGTCAGGAAGGACCAGGGCCTGGTGACGCTGGAAAGCGACAAGGCCACGATGGAAGTGCCGTCCTCGGTCGCCGGTGTGGTCAAGGAAATCAAGGTCAAGGTCGGCGACAACCTCTCCGAGGGCAAGGTCGTGGCCCTGATCGAAGTGGCTGAAGGAGAGGCTGCCACGCCGGCCGCTGCTGCCCCGGCCCCGGCCAAGGCCGCTGCCCCGGCAGCCGCCACCCAGAGCGCCCCGGCCCCGGCGGCTGCTGCCCCGGCCGCCAGCGGCGGTGCCGTTGAAGCGCGGGTGCCGGACATCGGTGATTACACCGACATCCCGGTCATCGAAGTGCTGGTCGCCGTCGGCGATACGGTCAAGAAGGACCAGGGCCTGGTCACGC
>NZ_QETL01000137.1:0-8699 GCF_003105135.1 Stenotrophomonas sp. SPM
GGTTGCGGGGGCGTGAGCGCCATGGATGGCGCGACCGAGCCTACATGGACGTATTTACGGCGTCCCCCGCAACCGGACCCACCCCGCCAACCCTCAGCAAACCAGCTTCTGCTGTTGCTCTGGCTTCCGCTTGAAGCAGGTGCAGGGCTGCAAGCCCTGCCGAAAAACCCCCAAACCCTTACTGGAGCAGCGAGCGCAACATCCACGCATACTTTTCGTGGGTCTGCAGGCGCTGGGTCATCAGATCCTCGGTCGGGGCGTCGTCGGCATCGTCCGCCACATCCAGCACTTCACGTGCCGTACGGCAGACCGCTTCGTTGGCGACCACCAACTGGCGTACCATTTCCCGCCAGTCCGCACTGTCGGTCAGGCCCGGCTCCTCGGCGATCGAGGTCAGCGCAGCAAATTCCCGGTAGGAGCCCGGGGCATTGAAACCCAGCGCACGGATACGTTCGGCCACATCGTCCAGCGCCGCCCACTGCTCGGTGTACTGCGTCTCGAACATGGTGTGCAGCGAGTTGAACATCGACCCGGTCACGTTCCAGTGGAAGTTGTGGGTCTTCAGGTAGAGCGTGAACGCGTCCGCCTGGAACCGCGACAGACCGTCGGCGATCTTCTTGCGGTCGCCCTGGGTGATCCCGATATCGATGTTGGGTGCCGACGGTGCCGCCGCTGCAAGCTTCTGCTTGCCGGTCTTGGGCTTGGTCGTGCTCTTGGTCTTCGCCATGGGGTTCCTCCTTGTGGAATCGTTGGCCTTCACAGTAAATCAGTCTCGATGACTGGTCGCTTTCAAAGTTTTGAACGAACCGATTGATGAACGCTATCGATAAAAATCCGTCACCCCGCCTGCGCCAACAGCGTGCCGCCATCGACGGCGCCATGAGCCGCGACCGGGGCCGTTTGCTGGGAATGCTCTCGCGTTGCCAGGCCAAGCCGCAGGATGTGGCGCTGGCCGCTACCTTCGAGCAGGCCTTGCAGGCGTCGGTGCAGCGCCGGCAGGTGCGGGCGCAACAGCAGCCGGCCATTACTCTGGACCCGCAGCTGCCGATTGCGCGTGAAGCCGAGGCGATCATCGGCCTGATCCGCGACCACCAGGTGGTGGTGATCGCCGGCGAAACCGGCTCGGGCAAGACCACCCAGCTGCCGAAACTGTGCCTGGCCGCCGGCCGTGGCCAGGCCGGCATGATCGGCTGTACACAGCCGCGACGGATTGCCGCACGTGCGGTGGCCAGCCGCGTAGCGCAGGAACTGCAGAGCGAGCTGGGCCAGCTGGTCGGCTACCAGGTGCGCTTCAACGACAAGGTCAGCGAAGACAGCCGAATCAAGTTCATGACCGACGGCATCCTGCTGGCGGAGATCGCCAGTGACCGCTGGCTGTCGAACTACGACACGATCATCGTCGACGAGGCGCACGAACGCAGCCTCAACATCGACTTCCTGCTGGGCTACCTGAAGCAGCTGCTGCGCAAGCGCCCGGACCTGAAGCTGATCGTGACCTCGGCCACCATCGACACCGAACGCTTCGCCCAGCATTTCGACAATGCGCCGGTGATCAGCGTCGAAGGCCGCACCTACCCTGTGGAAGTGCGATACCGCGCGCTGGAAGGCGAGGGCGAAGCGCAGGGCGAGCGCACCGTCAACGACGCCATCGTGTCGGCCATCGACGAGATCACCCGCCTGGATTCGCGCGGCGATGTGCTGATCTTCCTGCCCGGTGAGCGTGAGATCCGCGATGCGCACCAATCGCTGGAGCGCCGCAAATACCGCAATACCGAGGTGCTGCCGCTGTACGCGCGGCTGTCCAACCAGGACCAGGACCGGGTGTTCAACCCGGGCCCGAACCGGCGCATCGTGCTGGCCACCAATGTGGCGGAAACCTCGCTGACGGTGCCGCGCATCCGTTACGTGGTCGATCCGGGTTTCGCCCGCGTCAAGCGCTACAGCCCGCGCAACAAGCTGGACCGCCTGCACATCGAGCCGATCTCGCAGGCCAGCGCCAACCAGCGCAAGGGCCGCTGCGGCCGCATCGCCGAGGGCATCTGCTACCGACTGTACGCCGAGGCTGATTTCCAGACGCGGCCGGAGTTTACCGATCCGGAAATCCGCCGCTCCAGCCTTGCCGGGGTGATCCTGCGCATGCTGCAGCTGGGCCTGGGCCGCATCGAGGAGTTCCCGTTCCTGGAAGCGCCGGATGAGCGCGCCGTGGCCGATGGCTGGCAGCAGCTGACCGAGCTGGGCGCGATCGATGCCGAGCGGCGCATGACCACCATCGGCAAACAGATGGCCCGCCTGCCGGTGGACGTGAAGCTGGCGCGCATGCTGGTGGCCGCGCAGGCCGCTGGCTGCCTGCGGCCGATGCTGGTGATCGCTTCGTTCCTGGGCATCCAGGACCCGCGCGAACGCCCGCCCGAAGCGCGCGGCGCGGCCGACAGCGCGCATGCGCAGTTTGCTGACGGGCGCTCGGAGTTCGTCGGCGTGCTGCGCCTGTGGGACGGCTACCGGCAGGCCCACGAAGACCTGACCCAATCCAAGCTGCGCGACTGGTGCGGCCGCCACTTCCTCGGCTTCCTGCGCATGCGCGAGTGGCGCGAGCTGCACCGCCAGCTGCGCCTGCTGTGCGAAGAACTGGGCTGGAAGGAAGAAACCACCGATGCCTCGATGGCACCGCTGTTGGCTGGCAGCAGTGCGCCTGCCCCGGCGCGTGATGATGCGACGGCGGTGAAGGCCACCCGTGGCCAGCTGCACCGCGCCGCGCGCCTGGCCCGCGAAGGCAAGACCGAAGCCGCTCCGGCACCGGTGGCCGCGCGCGCGCAGAAGGAACAGGCGCCGGCCGGCGGTGGCTTCAGCGAGCGCGTGCGCGCGGCCGCCTACCAGACCCTGCACCGCGCACTGGTGGCGGGCCTGCCGACGCAGATCGGCCACCGCACCGAGAAGGGCGATTTCCAGGCGCCGCGCCAGCGCCGTTTCCTGCCGTTCCCGGGCTCGGCGCTGTCCAAGCGTCCGCCGCCGTGGCTGCTGGTGGCCAACCTGCTGGATACGCAGAAGGTCTGGGGCATGACCCTGGCCGCGATCGAACCGGACTGGGTGATTGCCGAGCTGCCCCACCTGCTGCTGCGCAAGCACTTCGACCCGCACTGGTCGCGCGCGCAGGGCCAGGTGCTGGCCTCCGAGCAGATCAGCCTGTTCGGCCTGGTGCTGGCGCCGAAGAAGCCGGTGCACTACGGCCGCATCGAGCCGGGCGAAGCGCATGACATCTTCGTGCGTCAGGCCCTGGTGACCGGCGAGATCAACACCCGCGCCAGCTTCGTCGCCGACAACCAGAAGGTGCTGGAACTGGCCCGCGAGGAAGAGGCCAAGCTGCGCCGTGCCGGCATCGTCGCCGACGAGGACTGGCAGGCGCGCTGGTACCTGGACCGCGTGCCGCCGCAGATCCATTCGGCGGCCGGCCTGGACACCTGGTGGAAGGCGCTGCCGCCGGAACAGCGCAGGACCCTGCACTGGTCGCTGGTCGACCTGCTGCCGGGTGAGGGCAGCGAGCAGGAGCGTTACCCCAAGTACCTGCCGCTGGGCCAGGCGCGGTTGCCGCTGCACTACCGCTTCGAGCCGGGTTCCGACGATGACGGCGTGACCCTGGACGTGCCGCTGCACCTGCTGAACGCATTGGATCCGGTGCAGCTGGGATGGCTGGCGCCGGGCTTCGTGGCCGACAAGGCTTCGGCGCTGATCCGCAGCCTGCCCAAGGCGATACGCCGCAACTACGTGCCGGCACCGGACTTCGGCCGCGCCTTCTTCGAGGCGTTCCCGCAGCCCAGCGCCGATGCCATCACCGGTGAACTGGCTCGCTTCCTGTCACGCGCGACTGGTGCAACGGTGAGCGCGCTCGATTTCGAGCCGGGTTCGATCGAGCCGCACCTGCACATGAACCTGCGCCTGCGCGACGAGCACGGCAAGGTGCTTGCGACCTCGCGTGACCTCGATGCGCTGCGTGCGAAGTTCGGTGGCCGTGCCGGTGATGCCTTCGCCGCGCGTGCCGGCCGCGAAATGGCGGCCGACGGGCTGCGCACGTTCCCGGGCACGCCGATTCCGCTGCAGGTACCCGGCGAAGCCGGCGTGCCCGCGTATCCCGCGCTGCTGGACGAGGGTGACAGCGTGGCGTTGCGCATCTTCGCCGACCGCCAGCAGGCGCAGGAGGCCCATCCGCTGGGCGTGCGCCGCCTGCTGGAAATCGCCCTTGCGGAGAAGGTGAAGCAGGCACGCAAGCAGCTGCCGGTCGCACCCAAGACCGGCCTGCTGTACGCGGCCATCGAATCGCAGGAGCGCCTGCGTGGCGATCTGGTCGATGCGGCGATGAACGCGGTGCTGGCCGAGGGCCTGGAAGACATCCGCGATGCGGCGGCCTTCGAGCAGCGTCGCGACCATGCGGCCAAGGCGCTGTTCGGCGAGGCGATGTCGCGGCTCAAGCTGGCCGAGACCATCCTGGCGCTGGTGGCCGAACTGAAGCCCCTGCTGGAAGCGCCGCTGATGGGCTGGGCGCGCGGCAACCTGGACGACATGGAAGCGCAGCTGGTCGGCCTGATCCACCCGGGGTTCCTGCGAGATACGCCGGCCGATGCGCTGGCGCAGTATCCGCGCTACCTGAAGGCGATGATCCTGCGTACCGAACGCGCCAAGCGTGATCCGCCGCGCGACCAGGCGCGCATGCTCGAACTGACGCCGTTCCTGGATGCGCTGCGCGAAGGGGATGCACAGGGCCTGCGCGAGCGTCCGCAGTGGCAGGCGCTGCGCTGGGACCTGGAGGAACTGCGGGTCTCGCTGTTCGCGCAGGAGCTGGGCGCGCGCACTGGCATCTCTGCGAAGAAACTGGCACAGCGGGTGACCGCGCTGCGCCAGCTGTGACCAGATGGCGCCGGGTGATGCCCGGCGTCATCGCATGGGTCGAAACGTTACTTGGTGCGGCGGACCTTGGCCTGGATGTTCACGCCGTCCACCTTCATGTACCACACGCCCAGCAGGCCGGGCTTGATGCTGACCTTCGGCGATGGCTTGCGCACGCCGGACACGCTGGTGGCGTCGACCTGTTCCCAGACCTGGCCGTTGTCCAGGGTGTAGGTGCGGCCCTTGCCGAAGCCGCGGAACTCGCCCTGCAAGATGCCGGTGACCGGTTCGCTGCTGCCAAAGTCGAAGAACCCGCGGTTCTTCACGATCACTTCCTGGCGGCCTTCCTCACGCGCTTCTTCGCGCACGGCGGCCACGGCCTGGGTTGTGGCTGCTTCGACCTTGCCCTGCAGCCAGCGGTTGAGCGTGGCCAGTTCGGCGGCACTGAGCTTGTCCAGGCCGGCGGCCTTGAACTCCTGCGGGCTCATCTGCTGCTGCAGATCGCCATCGACAACGCGTTGGGCCAGGGCCGGCAATGCGACGGTGCACAGAACAAGGGCGACACACAGCGGGCGCAGCAGGCGCAGGGACATGGCGTTTCTCCTGGATGTGGCCCGAGTGTAGAGCAGCGCAGGCGACCCGGCACCTGTCCTGGGGCGTGCGATGCGACCGCCAGGCGCTGACCGGCCGGGCCTGCTCATCCATGCGCACGGCCACCACCCGGTGACGGCGCAGGGTGTGCATCACCTGTGGCGGTGCCTGCAGCCGGGCCTGCTCCGCGGCATCCGCCACTGGCGTCGCGGCTGCCATCGTTGATCGCGATGATTTCCAGGCGCGGGTACACCTGGGCGGCGATCGCATGGATCGTGTCGGCGATGTGGGGGGGCTTTGTGAAACACGGAACCAGGACGCTGACCGGCGGCCGGCTGCGCAGTCGTGGCGGCGCGTCAGGGCGCGTCAGGGCGCGGCGCAGGTAGTAGTAGATGCCGCCGACCATCCAGAAGAAGGCCATCACCATCGGATAGAAGAAGGCGAAATTGAACAGCAGCGTGACGGGTGAAACGTTATCCATCCACGATATCGGCACTCCCCGCAGGCATGCTGCGGAACACCACCGCAGCGGCCTCGACCATGCCCCGGCTTTTGTAAACCCGGTGTGGTTTTCTGAACCATCCAGTCAGGACGCAACGTGCGGCAGCCACCGCCACAGTCAGATGCCGGCATGAACACATGAGCGCCGATGGTGGCCTTGGCGATTGTTCCTGAACGGGCGGAGCGTTACCGTAGAGACCTCTATCTTTGATGCCCGACTGCTGTGAACCGCGCGTCTGTCCCCGGCCTGGAAGCCTTGTTGAACCGCCCTGCGGCGGCGGTGCTGCCCGCGCCGCTGCGCGAAGCCCTGCTGCAGCTGTGGGAAGCTGCCGATACCTCGCACGAAATGCGCGGCAGCAGCTGGTCGGTGCTGGCCGATACGCTGGACGCGCTGGCCCTGCTGTCGGCCGACGAAGGCGCGGTGCTCGCGGCGCTGCTGTTCGACCTGCCGGGCCTTCGCGCGCATCTGGACACGCTGCCGCTGGGCGGCCACAAGACGGCGGTGATCGGCCTGCTCGACGGCCAAGACGCCGCCGACCCTGTCTGGGCGCTGCATGCCGGCCGCGACGCCGGACGCAACAGCGAAGGCCTGCGCCGCCTGCTGCTGGCCATCATCCACGACCTGCGGGTGGTGCCGATCCTGCTGGCGCGGCAGCTGGCGCGCATGCGTGCAGCCGACAAGCTGGACGAAGAGCAGCGCCGCGCACTGGCCCAGCTGACCCGTGACATCCATGCCCCGCTGGCCAACCGCCTGGGTATCTGGCAGTTGAAGTGGGAGCTGGAAGACCTGGCGTTCCGCCACTTGGAACCGGACACCTACCGCCGCATCGCACGCGAGGTGGACGAGACGCGCATCGCCCGCGAGCGCTACGTCGAGCACGTCAAGAAGACGCTGTCGCGCGAACTGGCCGCACAGGGCATCCATGCCGAAGTGAGCGGGCGGCCGAAGCACATCTACAGCATCTGGCGGAAGATGCAGAAGAAGCGGCTGGCCTTCGACCAGCTCTATGACATCCGCGCGGTGCGGGTGATGGTCGACGACGTGGCCGCCTGCTACGCCGCGCTGGGCGTGGTGCATGCGCTGTGGGCGCCGGTGCCCAGCGAGTTCGATGATTACATCGCCCGCCCCAAGGCCAACGACTACCGGTCGCTGCATACCGCCGTGGTCGGCCCGGAAGGGCGCACCATCGAAGTGCAGATCCGCACCCACGACATGCATGCGCAGGCCGAGCTGGGCGTGGCCGCGCACTGGAAGTACAAGGAAGGCAGCAAGGGCGCCGAAAAGGCCTTCGATCGCAAGATCACCTGGATGCGCCAGCTGCTGGAGCAGGCGCAGGACGGGCAGGGCAACGAACTGGCCGGTGCGCTCGATGCCGAGCTGACCGAAGACCGCGTCTACGCGCTGAGCCCGAAGGACGAGGTGCTGGACCTGCCGCAGGGAGCCACCCCGCTCGATTTCGCCTACCAGGTACACACCATGGTCGGCCACCGCTGCCGTGGCGCCAAGGTCAACGGCCGCATCGTGCCGCTCACCTACCGGCTGCGCAGCGGCGACCGGGTGGAGATCCTGACCGGCAAGGAGGCCGACCCGCGCCGAGACTGGCTGATGCCGGCACTGGGCTTCCTGGCCAGCAACCGTTCGCGCGAAAAGGTGCGCAGCTGGTTCCACAAGCTGGACCGTGCGCGCAACGTGCAGGCCGGCCGCGAGCTGCTGGAGCGCGAACTGAAGCGGCTGGGCCTGCAGCATTCGGACCTGGCCGCGGCCGCGAAGAAATTCCACGCCGACAGCGTCGACGACCTGTACATCCAGGTGGCGCTGGGCGATACCGGCCCCAACCAGGTCAGCCGTGCGCTGCTGGAAGCCGAGCGTGCGGCCAGCCAGCCGGCACCCGCGCCGACCCTGCCGCGGCCGACCGCGCGCCGCGAGAACCTGGGCAAATCCAAGTTCACCGTGCAGGGCGTGGGCAATCTGCTTGTGCAGCTGGCGCGCTGCTGCCAGCCGGTGGCCGGCGAGCCCATCGTCGGTTACCTGACCCGTAGCCGCGGTGTCACCGTGCATCGTGCAGACTGCGCATCGCTGGCGCGCCTGTCCGCCGCCAGCCCGCAGCGCATCCTGCCGGTGGAATGGGGCCAGGCCGGCAACGGTTACGAAGTGGACGTGGTGGTCGACGCGGTCGACCGCCGCTGGCTGCTGAAGGACATCACCAACCTGATCGCACAGGAAGACGCGTACGTGCTCGACATCCACAGTGACAACGTGCGCAACAGTGGCCGCGCGCACCTGCGGCTGCGCCTGAAGGTGAGCGACTACGGCCAGCTGTCGAACCTGCTGGGCAAACTGGATGCCCTGCCAGGCGTGAGCGAGGCGCGTCGTCTGGGCTGAGCTTCACGCTGCCCCGGCTACCCTGCACGCATGGAACGCGAGCCCCCGCATCGCCGCCACGGCGCCGACCACCCCGCGCTGGACCGCGTTCGCCGCGAGGGCCGCTGGTGGTGGCTGCAGGCACGTCACGCGCGCCGGGTCTGGCGCTGGGCACTGCTGGCGGCGGTGGTGGTGTTCGTGGCGCTGGTGCTGCTGCGCAGGCCGCTGGCCGACTGGTTCTGGGACGAACCGCAGATTGAACAGCTGCTGGCCGAGGGCGATCGCGCGCTGGCCGCGGGGCGGCTGACCGCATCCGATGGCAGCGGCGCGCGCGAACGCTACCAGGCCGCGCTGGCCCTCGACAACGATC
>NZ_QETL01000138.1:0-8628 GCF_003105135.1 Stenotrophomonas sp. SPM
TTTGCGGGGTGTGAGCCGCATGGGCCCGAGGCATGCCTCGGGCGGGTTGGGCAGGACGCCCAACCCCGGTCTTGCCGTGTGCGCAGGACAGCGCACACGAGCAAGCGGCGACCAAGCCTACAGGGACGTATTTACGGCGTCCGCGCAAACCCACAGTGCCCCGCCATCCCACGGAATGCCCGTCGTTGCCGTTGCCGTTGCCCTTGCCGTTGCTTCTGCGGGTGCAGGGCTGCAAGCCCTGCAGAAGAAAAACCCTTTACCCCCGCGGTCGTGCGCGCGACGGCACCAACGCAAACGTATCCACCGCCAGCTTCTCGGCATGGTTCAACCACGCCCGGATCTCCAGATCATCCACCTCGTGGTCCAGCCCGAACGAGACGTTGATCTTGCCGTCCGCATCCGGCTGCACCCACTGCTGGGCCAGCACCACCTTGCGCTGCGACGACACCGCCTCGATCCAGAAACCGCGGTCCGGGCGTTGGCTCGCCACCAGTTCCAGCATGTACTGGCCCGCACGGGTGCGGCGGCCCTTCTGGGTGATCATGTGCGCCTGGCGCACGCTCGGGCGCGGGCCCTGGAACGATTCCAGCGGTGCATCCACCGCGATGCCGCCACGCAGGTCGTCATCGCGGAACAACTTGATGCCGTTGTCGCGGTTCACCAGCAGCGCGCACCAGTCGCCGTCGGCCGAGCCGTCCTCGAACGCCGTGCAGCGATCCACATAGGCCAGCGTGTTGTCCGGGTCGGCATCGTCGAACTGGCGCGAGGTGTTTTCCAGATATACCGACTTCAGGCCCCAGTCCTTGTCGTACTCCAGCAGCACCGGCGGCTGCACGTGCTGCAGGCCGACCACCACCTGGTCATCTCCATCGATCTTCAGTTCGCGGGTCGGCTCGCCCAGCCACAACGAGCGGGCGAAGGCCAGGTACTGCGGATAATCGCGGCCGCCATCGCGCTGGGTCGCCACGCTGGCGCTGGGCGCGCGCTGGGTGTCGATCAGCGAACGACCGAAGCCCATCGTCTTCAGCTGCGGGTCCAGCAGGTTGAGCAGGGTCGCACCCGAATCCAGCGTGGTGCCTGCGTCGGCCTTCAGCTGCTGCGGGGCAATGCCATCGCCGAGGAACAGCAGCAGGTTCTCGCGCTTCTGTTTCGTCAGGATGTCGGTGAGGTCGTTGGGCATCGCCAGATGGTCCGAGGCGATCACGATCAGCGTGTCCTTGCCATAGGGGCTGGCCTGGATGCGCTGCACCAGCTGCGAGATCAGCCGGTCGCTGCACTTCAGTGCATTGAGCATGTTGATGTTGCCGTACTTGCTTTCATAGCGCTGGCCTTTGCACGCCACCGGCAGATGGCCGGCCGGGTGGTGGGTGTCCATGGTCAGCGTGGTCAGCATGAACGGCTCGCCCTTGCGCGAGAGCTGTTCGAAACGCTGGTAGGCGGTGTCCAGCAGCACGTCGTCATGCACGCCCCACGGCGAGTAATGCGCGCGGCCGATCTTCTTCTGCTGCTTGAACCATTCCAGATCGTGCACTTCATCGAAACCGTGGCTGGCCAGGAACTGGCCCTTGCCGGCGAAGCGGCCGCTGGCACCGCCCAGGTAATGATTCGTGTAACCCTGCTGCTTGAGGTAGTCGCCCAGGCACACGGCCTTGGGCAGGAACGTGCCCATGCGGTCCATGCTGTTTTCATCGCCCTGCGAGGTGGTCAGCGGCACGCCGCACATCGACGACACCAGCCCGGCGATGGTCCAGCCGCTGCCTTCGGCCGAGGCCAGCCCGCGCACGTCCAGCGACTGGCTGGTGAGACGGTTGATGTTGGGCATCAGGCCCGGGAACACGTTTTCGTCCAGATAGGTGCGTTCCAGGCTTTCGCCGTATATCCAGACGATGTTGCGCGGGCGCTGCAGCGGCTGCGTCGGCACCTGATACTCCGGCGCGATGCGGGCGAAATCGACCGGGCGCAGCTGCTGGTACAGGCGCTGGCCATCACGTGCCAGCGGGCTGATCATGATCGTGGTGATCCACATCACCGCGAAGCCGGCGAACCATGCGCCACCGCCTCCCGGACGACGCCAGCGCTTCACCCGCGTGGCAAACAGCGGCAGCAGCGACACCAGGACAAGCGCGATGTAGCCGGCGATATAGCCCTTGAAGTCCGCGATGCCGGCGCCTTCCATGTCGGCGCCCAGGTGGTAGAGCGTTGCGGCATTCAGGCCATCCCCGGACAGCTTGTCGATCAACCACCACGTGCTGAGGGAGAGCAGCAGCAGCGAGAACGTGCTCGCTTTCCACCACACCCATTTATCGGAGGCGAGGAACAGCCAGGCCAACAGCAACAGCGACAGCAGCAGGATCCAGAGCATAAGCGGCTTCGGCAGTGACGGGAGGTGGTGATGGACGTCGTACCGACGCGTGTCCATCCGACCAGCGCTGCCTCAAGCACACGTGCATGACAGGCTGATGACCCGATAGTGCATGCACGAACCTGACTGAAATGTTTGTTTGTTACATGAGGTGAAATCGCGCGTTTCAAGTAAAACCAGCGTGAAACCCGCGACGCGATTTCATTAAAAAACGGCGTGATTTCCCGCTTCTTCAACGATGCCCGCGTTCCTCGCGCGCACGTGCACGCCGATCGAACAGCAATGCACTGGTCACGATGCCCAGTCCGAGCACGACGCCGATCAGCATCAGGAACAGCGCGATGGCCGGGTAGCCGAAGCTGTGCCAGCCGCTCTCCAGCTTCATCATCAGCGAGGCGGCCATGATCAGCGCTGCACTGATGATGCCGGCCGCCACGCGGTTGGCGATCTTCTGCAGGTTTTCCATCAGCCGCGATTCTTCCAGGCCGGTCACCTTCATCTGCAGGCGGTTCTCGGCCAGCAACGCCATGATGTCGGTCAGCTTGCGCGGCCCATCGCGCAGCAGCTGCTGCAGCTCCATCGCCTCGCTTGCCAGGTTGGGCATCGAGAGTGACTTCTTCAGGCGTGCCCGCATCACGTGCTGCAGCTGTCGTTCGACGATGCGGCGGGTGTCCAGTTCCGGTGCCAGCAGCAGGCAGACGCTCTCCAGGTTCAGCAGCGCCTTGCCCATCAGGCTCAGTTCCGGCGGTGTGCGCAGGCCGCAGGCGGTGGCGATGCGCACCATGTCCAACACCACCTTGCCCTCGGTGAAGCTGCCGCTGGCCGCATATCGGGCAATCAGTTGCCCGGTCTCACGCAGGTAGCGCTCCTCGTCAAATGACTCCAGGCGTGTACTGATGCTGATCAGGTCGTCGGCCACCTCCTCGCCTCGTCCATCCACGGCAGCGAACAGGATCTTCAGCATGCGCTCGCGAAGGCGCGGCGGCATGTGCGCGACCATGCCCAGGTCGAAGATCGCGAGGCGGCCATCGGGCGTCACCCGCAGGTTGCCGGGATGCGGATCGGCATGGATCTCGCCATGCACGAAGATCTGGTCCAGATAGCCCCGGATCAGCGCGGCAGCCAGGGGGTCCATCGGCTGCTCGGTACGGCGCACGGCGGGGATTGCATCGACGCGAACGCCGTTGACCAGTTCCATCGTCAATACGCGCTGGCTGCAGTAATCCCACAGCGGCTGGGGCACCCACAACCGCTTGAAGGGCGAGAGGTGGCGGCCGAAGCGGGCCAGATTCTCCGCCTCGGTGCGGTAGTCCAACTCCTGCATCAGCGTCTTGCCGAACTCATTGAGCCAGTCGCGCAGGCGTACTCGGCGGCCAACCTGGGTGAGATGGTCGGCGGCCAGGGCGAAGCTGCGCAGCGCATCAAGGTCCGAACGCAGCTGCGCGGCGACCTCCGGCTTCTGCACCTTGACCGCCACCAGTCGTCCGTCGTGCAGGACCGCGCGGTGAACCTGAGCGATCGAGGCGCAGCCCAACGGCTCTGGGTCGAACGAAGCAAACAGCTTGTTGACCCCGGCGCCCAGTTCCTGCTCGATGACGGCATGGATGCGCTCGACCGGGATGGGCGCCACATTCTCCTGCATGCGTTCCAAGGCCGTGGCGAACTCGGCCGGGATCATGTCCGGGCGCGTGGAGAGCATCTGCCCAAGCTTGACGAACGTCGGCCCCAGTGCCTCCAGGTCGCTGACGAACTGGTCAGGGTTCCCGTCGGCCGGGATATCGGTGTGGGGGCCGGAGGCTTCCAGGTTCATCCCGGAAAAAACGCCCGAATGGCGGTAGCGCATCAGCAGGCGCAGGATCTGGCTGCGCCGGTTCATGCCCTTGACCAGCGGGGGATTGGCCGTGGCGGTGGACGGATTGCTCAAGCGGAACTCCCATGCAGGCAAGACAGGGGTGGTGCGGCGGCCGGCCAGCGGCCGGCACTACCGTGGCCCTGCAGTGTGGCCGGGGGACGGTAGGCACGCAGTGAACCCGCTACCGCAGCAGGCACCGGATCAGTCAGAATCCGCCCATCCCCTCTTTGGATCCACCATGGCCGGTGCCAGCCTGTTTGCCCTGCTCGACGATATCGCCACCCTGCTCGACGACGTCTCGATCCTCACCAAGGTCGCCGCGAAGAAAACCGCCGGCGTCCTGGGCGACGACCTGGCGCTGAACGCGCAGCAGGTGACCGGCGTCAACGCCAACCGCGAACTGCCAGTGGTGTGGGCGGTGGCCAAGGGGTCGCTGGTGAACAAGGTGATCCTGGTGCCGGCGGCGCTGGCGATCAGCGCGCTGGAAGCCTGGCTGCACAGCCGCGGCTGGAACGTGCCGCTGATCGTGCCGCTGATGATGATCGGCGGCGCCTTCCTGTGCTTTGAAGGCGTGGAGAAGCTGGCGCACCGCTTCCTGCACTCGGCCGATGAGGACGCCGGGCACCAGGCCGAGCGGCGCAAGGCGCTGGCCGATGCGCAGGTGGACATGGTGGCGTGGGAGAAGGACAAGGTGAAGGGTGCCATCCGCACCGACTTCATTCTGTCGGCCGAGATCATCGTGCTGACCCTGGGCGTGGTCGCCACCGCGGCCTTCACCCAGCAGCTCGTGACGCTGGCCGTGGTGGCCGTGGCGATGACGGTGTTCGTCTACGGGCTGGTGGCCGGCATCGTGAAGCTGGATGACGTGGGCCTGTACCTGTCGCGCAAGGGCGGGGCGGTGGCTGCGTTTGGTCGTGGCCTGGTGGTGTCCGCGCCGTGGCTGATGAAGTTCCTGTCGGTGGCCGGCACCATCGCCATGTTCCTGGTCGGTGGCGGCATCCTCGTGCACAACGTGCCGGCGCTGCATCACGCGGTGCAGGGCTTCGGTGGCGAAGGGCAGTGGGGCTGGCTGATCAGTGCCGCAGCGAACATGGTGGTCGGCATCGTTGCCGGTGCGATCGTGCTGGCCGCAGTGACCGGCATCCAGAAGCTGCGCGGGAAGCTGTAGAGCCGAGCCCATGCTCGGCTGCATTGAAGGGCGTGCCGACCAACGGTCGGCACCCACCAACCGCCGCCGCCGGGCCATGCCCGGCGGAGCGGACTACCCCGCCTGCACCCGGCTCTTGCCCTGGCGCTTGGCCACGTACAGCGCCTCATCTGCGCGTCGCAGCAGGGCCTCGGCATCATCGCCGGGCTGCCACTGCGCCAGGCCGGCGCTGAAGTGCACCGGTACGCGCTTGTCCTGCACGGTCAGCACGCGATGGGCCAGTGAACGCTGCAGGCGCTGCACCGTGGCCATGCTGTCGGCGCCCGGGGTTTCCGGCAGCAGCAGCACGAATTCATCACCGCCGAGGCGGGCGACGCCATCAGTGGCGCGCAGCAGCAGCCGGCAGGTCGACACCAGGTGCTGCAGCAGCGCATCGCCACCGGCATGGCCGTGGGCATCGTTGGTCTGGTGGAAGTCATCCAGGTCGATTACCGCCAGGCCCAGCGGCGTGTTGTTGCGCGCCGCGCGGGCCATTTCCCGCTGCAGCATCTCGTCCAGGCCACGGCGGTTCAGTGCCTGGGTCAGCGGATCGATGCGGGCCAGGTCGCCGGCCTCGCGCAGTTCCTGCTCCAGTTCGCTGATGCGCCGCTCGGCGCGCTCCACTTCCTGCCGCGCACTGGCCAGGTGGTCGCGCGCCTGTGCGGCCTGCTGCTGTACCTTGCCGGTGTCATGCATCACTTCCTGCAGCAGCTGGTTGAGGTCGGCGATGCTGCGTGCCTCGCGCAGCTGCAGGGCATAGGTGCCGATGCGGTCGTGGTATTCCCCGGTGCTGGCGGCCATGCCATCCATGCGCTCGATGAACTCGCCCATCAGGCCGCGCATCGCCGCCTTTGAATCATCGATGCCCTGGCGCAGCAGCCCCTGCTTGTAGATCACCTCGCGCAGCTCGGCGCGCGTGCGCTCGACCGACTCCGCTTCCAGCGGGCCGGCCAGCAGCTGGCGTACCGCGGCGATCTGGCCTTGCAGCCAGCTGCGGTCATCCAGCAGCTCGCTGACGTTCTCCAGCAGTAGGGCGAACAGTTCCAGCAGCAGGGCCTGCTGTTCCTGCCAGCTTTCCGCACGCACGCCTACCTGGTGGCCCAGCTCGCGCACGCCCTGTTCGATGGGCTCCAGCGGTGCACCGGGCTGCCATTGCCGCAGCTTTCCGGCCAGCGCCTGGGCCTGCTCGCGCAGGTCCGGGTCGTGCAGCAGCAGCGACACCACCGCGCCACCCAGCAGCAGGCGCAGCTGTTCGGACAGGCGCAGGCTGTCGGGCTGGCCATCGGGCGAGTGCTGCTCGATGGTGCGGATGTACTTGTCGATCAGCTGCCGCATTGCCCGACCGTAGCGCGGCCAGTCGGCGCTGGCCTGGGCCGACTGCAGGCGGTCACCCATGTCGCCCAGCTCGCCGGGCAGGGTGGCCATGCCATTGGCGAAGGCGGCCAGCAGCGGCTCGGGCGCATCGGCGCCGGCGAACAGCTGCTGCAGCGCCACGGCCGTGCCGCCCTGCAGGACCACCCGGTCACCGCGGCCATCGTCGGACACCGCACGCACGTGCGCCGGCGGTCCCAGGGCGGTACCGGGGGCAGGGCGGTGGTCGGGCTGGTCCGTCATGGCAAAAAATCCTGGGGCTGGCAGGGACTGGTGACAGCATATCGGCGCGGCCGCCGACGGCTTGAACGGCTACGATGGACGACAGGATGCCGTAGGAGAGGTGGGTATGCGCGTGATGTTGCTGGGGGCGACCGGCCTGGTCGGCGGGCTGGCCCTGCCGATGCTGCTGGATGACCCGCTGTGCCGCGCGGTGGTGGCCCCGACCCGGCGCCCGCTGGGCCTGAGCCATCCGAAACTGCATGCCCCGGTGCTGCAGTTCGACGCCCTGCCCGATGCACCGGACTGGGCGCAGGTGGATGCAGTGATCTGCGCGCTGGGCAGCACGATGGCCCAGGCGGGCAGCCGCGAGGCCTTCCATCGCATCGACCACGATTACCCGCTGGCCTTCGCCCGCCTGGCCCGAACCCAGGGTGCGCGTGCCTTCGTGCTGAACTCCGCCGCCGGCGCCAACGCGGGTTCGGCCATCTTCTACAACCGGGTCAAAGGCGAGCTGGAGCGCGACCTGCGCGCACTGGGCTTCGCCTCGCTGACCCTGGTGCGGCCGGGCCTGATTGGCGGGCAGCGGCAGCAGGTGCGTCGCGGCGAGCACTTCGCCCTGCAGGTGCTGGGCGTGCTCGGGCCGGTGCTGCCGCTGGCCTGGCGGATCAATCCGGCCAGCCGCATTGCCAGGGCGCTTGTGGATGCCGCACTGGCACCGCCGCCGGGCGAGCATGTGGTGGCGTCCAGCGCGCTGGCCGGCTGATGTCGCGTGCGTTGCGCCTGACCCAGCTGCTGCAGCTGCTGCGCCGGCACCGCCGGCCGGTGGCCGGGCAGACCCTGGCCGAAGCACTGGGCATCAGCCTGCGAACGCTGTACCGCGACATCGAGACCCTGCGCGCGCAGGGCGCCGACCTGCGCGGCGAGGCCGGCGTGGGTTACCAGTTGATACCCGGTGACGTGCTGCCACCGATGACGCTGCCGCCGGCCGAGATTGATGCGCTGGTGCTGGGGCTGCGCTGGGTGGCCGCGCGCACCGAGCCGGCGTTGGCTGATGCCGCCCGTGATGCCCTGGCACGCATCGCCCATGTACTGCCCGCCGCACGCCGTGAAGCGCTGCGCGACAGCGGCCTGCGCATCGGTCCCTCGAAGGCCAGAGCGACGGTGCCGGCGGTGCGGCTGCAGGCGGTGCGCGAAGCCGTGGGGGCGCAGCAGCGGCTGCAGTTTGCCTATGAAGATGCGCAGGGGCAGCGCACCGAGCGCGTGGTCTGGCCGTTCGCGCTGGGCTACTTCGATGAGGTGGTGGTGTTGGCGGCGTGGTGCGAGGGCCGCGAGGATTTCCGCCATTTCCGCCTGGACCGCATCCGGCGGGTGCGCACGCTGGAAGAGCGCTACCTCGTGCCGCGCGGCACGTTGCTGCGCCGCTGGCAGAAAGCGCAGGGCATCGCCCCGGATTGGCTGGACCGGGCGTGAGCCGCAAGGGCGCACTGCCCGGAACCGGCGGCGTACGAAACGCCGGGGGTAGCGTCGACTGCTAGTTGTGTAAACCCACTACGTTGTTCAGCGGCACTCTGGAGATAGGTGGCTGGCCGCCGATCCCCATATGGGGACGGTGCCAGTTGTAGTGGTGCAGCCATT
>NZ_QETL01000139.1:0-8537 GCF_003105135.1 Stenotrophomonas sp. SPM
TCGGCGGGCAGGTCATCCCAAGTGGGTTCGCGTTCGGGCGCCGCAACGACGGCGGCTTCGAAGGCGGCTTCCAGCGCGGCGTCGTCCGCAGCGCTGGCAGCGGGCGCGTCGCCGGTCTCGTAGATGACCTCGGCCGGCAGGTCGTCCCAGGTGGGATCGCGTTCGGGTGCCGCAACCACGGCGGCTTCGAAGGCGGCTTCCAGCGCGGCGTCGTCCGCAGCGCTGGCAACGGGCGCGTCGCCGGTCTCGTAGATGACCTCGGCCGGCAGGTCGTCCCAAGTGGGTTCGCGCTCGGGCGCGGCGACGGCGATGGCCTCGCCCAGCAGCTCGTCCAGATAGTCGTCCAGCACGCCGGGGGTGTTCATGCTGCCTGCTCCAGGGCACGCGCGTCTTCGCCGACGATCCAGTTCAGCGCACGGCGATAGGCAGCCAGGCCGCGGCCCGGATAGTCCTCGCCCACGCTGGGCAGGGTCAGGCCGGCGGCGTTGCTGATGCGGGTATCGATCGGGATCGCGTCTTCCCACACGCGGGTGCCATGGCGGTCCTGCATGGTGCGCAGCGATTCGTTGCCGGCACGGGTGCGGCGGTCGAACAGCGTCGGCAGGATCGAGATCGGCAGCGGACGGCGGCGCGAGCGCTCGACCATCTCGCCGGTGCGCACCATGCCGTCCAGGCCGTGCAGGGCCAGCGGCTCGGCCTGGGTCGGAATGATCAGGCGGTCGGCTGCGGCCAGCGCGTTGATCATCAGCAGGCCGAGGGTGGGCGCGCAGTCCAGCAGGATGTAGTCGTGCTGGCCGTGGTGGCGGGCCAGCGCATTCTGCAGCGCCAGGCCAAGTCCGGGCTGGTTGGCGCTGCGCCGTTCCAGGGTGGCCAGCGAGGCCTGCGCGCACACGTAGTCCAGGCCGCCGATGCTGCTGGGGTGGCTCAGCGTGGACAGCTCGGCCGGCGGTGCGCCGAACAGTTCCAGCACGCCGGCCGGCGCCGGCTCGACCGGCACGCCGAAGGCGCGGGTGAGCGAGGCGTGCGGGTCCAGGTCGATCAACAGCACGCGGTGGCCCTGTGCGGCCAGGCCGCGACCGAGGGCGAGGGTGGTGGTGGTCTTGCCGACTCCACCCTTCTGGTTGGCGACTGCCCAGATGCGCATCGGGTTACTCCTTCATTGCCGGGGGAACGGCGGCGCCGACGCGGCTGCCAGCCGGCACCGGCGGCAACTGCACCGGTGCGATGGGGGAAACGGGGGCGCTGCGCGATGTTGCAGCAGCTTCGGTGGTCGCGCCGGCGGCGGCGCTGCCGCCACCTGCAGCGGCATTCAGGCGATCGCCCAGCGGATCGACGGCATGGCTGGTGTCGGCCAGGATGATGACCATCACCCGCCGGTTGCGGTTGCGGCCCTGCGCGCTGTCATTGGCATCGCGCGGGCGGAACTGGCCGTAGCCGACCATGGCCAGCCGCGAGGGCTGCACGCCTTGGTCGGCGAACAGATGCACCACGCTGGCGGCGCGACCGGCCGAGAGCTCCCAGTTGGACGGGAAGGTCGCGGTGGCAATCGGCACGTCGTCGGTGTGGCCTTCCACGCGCACGCTGTTGGGCACGTCACGCAGCACTTCGGCCAGGCTGGCCAAGGTCTGCCGTGCGTGCACGTCCAGCGCGGCCGAGCCGGTGGGGAACAGGATGTCGCTGTTGATCTCGACTTCGATCCACAACTCGGTGCGGCGCACGCTGATCATGCCGCGGTCGATCAGCGGCGACAGTGCGGCGGTCAGGCGGTCGGCGATGCTGTTGAGCTGGCGCTCGGCACGTGCGATCTGTTCCTGGTTGTGCACCGACACCGGCATGCGCATCTGCGAAGCCATCGATGGCAGCAGGGTGGGATCGTGCGACGGTGCGGGCGCGGACGGGCCGATCTTGGTGCCGGACTTGATGACCGACGGGCTGTCCCAGCCGCCACCCTGCACCTGCCTGTTGCCCACCTGCACCGGGTTGATGGTGCGCGGTGCGCCGCCAAACGCATCAGTCAGGGCATCGGCCATGATCCGGTACTTGCCCTCGTTGACCGAGGAAATGGCATACATGACCACAAAGAAGGCGAGCAGCAACGTCATCAGGTCGGCATAGGGGATGGCCCATGCTTCGTGGTTGGCGTGCTCTTCGTGGTGCTTGCGGCGGGCCATGTCAGTGCAGGAAGCCGGTGAGGTTGGTTTCGATGTTGCGCGGGTTTTCGCCCTGGGCGATCGAGATCAGGCCTTCGATGACCATCTCGCGGTCGCAGGTGTTGTGCGCGATCACGCCCTTCAGCTTGGCGGCGATGGGCAGGAACAGCAGGTTGGCCGAAGCGATGCCGTAGATGGTGGCGGTGAACGCGGCGGCGATGCCGTGGCCCAGCTTGCTGGGGTCGGCCAGGTTCTTCATCACCGCGATCAGGCCCAGCACGGCGCCGATGATGCCCAGGGTCGGTGCATAGATGCCCATGGCCTCGAAGACCTTGGCCGCGGCCTGGTCCTGGTGTTCCTGGCCGCTCAGTTCGATTTCCAGCATGTGCCGGATCGATTCCGGCTCCACGCCATCGACCAGCAGCTGCAGGCCCTTGCGCAGGAACGGGTCGCGCTGTGCTTCCACCTGCGATTCCAGGCCCAGCAGGCCCTGGCGGCGGGCGATGTTGCTCCACTCGACGATCTGCTTGATCAGTTCATGGCGGTCGCTGTGTGGCGGGCGCACGACCCAGCGCACGATCTTGAAGGCGTGCTTGAACACCGCCGGGGCGGTGTGCAGAAGGATGGACGCGACGGTGCCGACGATCACGATCACGAAGGCGGCAGGCGACCACAACGAAGCCAGGCCGGCGCCTTTCAGGATGCTGCCGCCGACCAGCGAGGCCAGGGCGAGAAAGAGTCCAATGAGGCTGAGTCTATCCATGGGTCCGGTATCGGCTTGTGTGAATGGGACTTGAGACACCGGTAGATCGTGTACAGACGGTAGTCACAGTTTTCGGGTCGCCGGGCAGGGCCCGGCGGGGGGGTCAGCGCAGGCCGTCCACGTCCAGGATCAGGGCCATGCGACCATCGCCGATCAAGGTTGCACCAGCGTAACCGCGCAGGCCGCGCAGGGCCTTGGGCAGTGGCTTGATCACCACTTCCTCGCGGCCGCGCACCTGGTCCACGACCAGGCCGAAGCGCGCTTCACCGGCCTGCAGCACCACGATGGTCAGCAGGGTGGAGGCGGCCGGCGTCACATCCAGCCATTGGCGCAGGTCGACCAGCGGCAGGGTGTGCGAGCGGCGGTCCAGCACCGCGCGGCCATCGAACCAGCCCAGCGAAGTGCGCGGCGCGTGCAGCACTTCCATCACGCGGGCCAGCGGCAGGGCGTAGACATCCTCGCCGGCCTGCACCAGCAGGGTCGGCAGGATGGCCAGGGTGAGCGGCACGCGGATCAGGAAGCGGCTGCCACGGCCCAGTTCGGACTGGATCTGGATCTGGCCGCTCAGTTCACGGATGCGCGACTGCACCACGTCCATGCCGACGCCGCGGCCGGAAATATCGGTGACCTGCTGCTTGGTCGAGAAGCCCGGCAGGAACACCAGGTGCAGGCATTCCTCGCTGCTCAGTCGGGCGGCGGCTTCCGGATCGATCAGGCCCTTCTCGCGTGCCTTGGCGCGCAGCTTTTCCGGATCGATGCCGGCACCGTCGTCCTGTACTTCGATGCTGACGTAGTCGCCTTCCTGCTGCGCCGACAGGCGCACATGGCCCATCCGTGGCTTGCCCTGGGCTTCGCGCAGGTCGGGCATTTCCACGCCGTGGTCGATGGCGTTGCGCACCAGGTGCACCAGCGGGTCGGCCAGCGCTTCGACCAGGTTGCGGTCCAGTTCGGTCTCGGCGCCGATCAGCTCCAGGTCCACTTCCTTCTGCAGCGAACGCGCGACGTCGCGGGCCACCTTCGGGAAGCGCGAGAACACCTTGCCGACCGGCTGCATGCGGGTGCGCATGACCGCCGACTGCAGGCGCGCGGTGGCGATGTCCAGCGTCGACACGGCGCGGTCCAGCTCTTCGTCGCGCAGGCGGGTGCGCAGGGTCTTGAGCCGGTTCCGTGACAGTACCAGTTCGCCGATCAGGTTGACGATGGCGTCCAAGCGCTTGGTATCCACGCGCACGGTGTGTTCCGCTTCGGCCACCGGCTTGTTCGCCGCCGGCTTGGCCGCCGCACGCGGCGCAGGTGCCGGTGCCGGCGGGGCCGCGACCGGTACCGCAGCCACCGGCTTGGCGCCGGGCACGGCACCGCCATGCAGCTGGTCGAGCAGGGCTTCGAACTCGTCTTCGCTGATCAGGCCGTCGTCGGCCTTCTTCGGCGGTGCGACCGCAGTCGGGGCGTTGCCGCCGTGCAGCTGGTCGAGCAGCGCTTCGAACTCGTCGTCGGTGATCAGGTCGCCGCCGGCAGCAGCCGGCGCGGCCGCCGTGGCGGCGCCCGTGGCGGGGCTCGCACCACCGTGCACGTCGAACTGGGCGATCAGTTCCGGCGGCGCATAGCCGGGTTCAGTGCCGGACGACACCGCGTCGAGCATCGACTGCAGGTAGTCCAGCGACTGCTGGGCGGCATCGAAGTGATGGGCCTGCAGCACGGCCTGGCCGGCACGCGCGGCGCCCAGCGCTTCTTCCGCCGCATGGCACAGCTCGACCATGGCGGTGATGCCGAGGAAGCCGGCGCCACCCTTCAGCGTGTGGTAACCACGGAAGACCGCATTGAGCTGGTCGTTGTCCTGCGGTGCCTGTTCCAGCGACACCAGCTGTTCGCCCAGGCGATCCAGGATTTCCTGGGCCTCGATGATGAAATCGGCAGTGATGTCGTCGGCAACCGCGCTCATGCTTACAGCCCCAGATCCGACAGCAGGTCGTCGGCGTCGTTCTGCGAGACCGCGTGGCGGTCCAGTCCCTTCAGTGCCGGCCCGGCTAGTTCCGGGTCGGTGCGATGCTGTTCCGGCGGCAGGCCGAGCGCGCCGAAGCCTTCGTGCACGCGGCGGACGATGCCGACCACGCGACGGATGATCTGCCCGGTCAGGTCCTGGTAGCTCTGGGTAAGGGCGATCTCGGTCAGGTTGTGGCGGATGCGCTCAAGCTGTTCGCCCTGGCCCGGCTGCAGGCCATCTGCACGCAGCTGTTCGGTCAGGGCGCGGCATTCCTCGGCCAGGTCCAGGGTGCGGTGGGTGGCCTGTTCGGTCATCGCCACCACGTGGTCCAGGCGTGCGCAGGCATCGTCCAGCTCGCCGGCCTCGTCGGGCACGGTCGGCAGTTCGCCCAGTGCCTGGCCCAGCTCGCGGGCCAGCCGTGAAAGGCCGCTCATCATCGGCTGGGTGCGCGCGGCCACCAGGCTGTCGATGCGCTGGCGCCAGGCGGTCTCGTCACCCGACTCCAATGCATCCAGGGCCTCCTGCAGGCGCAGGGCGAGGGCGCTTCTGTCGACCTGGGCGTCCATCAGGCGCTCGCTGCCAGGCGTTCGAAGATCTTGCCGAGCTTCTCTTCCAGGGTCTGCGCGGTAAATGGCTTGATGATGTAGCCGTTGACGCCGCTCTGGGCCGCTTCGATGATCTGCTCACGCTTGGCTTCGGCGGTCACCATCAGCACTGGCAACGTCTTCAGCTTGGCATCGGCGCGGATCGCCTTGAGCAGCTCGATGCCGGTCATCACCGGCATGTTCCAGTCGGTGACCACGAAATCGAACGGCTGGCTCTGCAGCAACGACAGCGCGGCATGTCCGTCCTCGGCTTCTGCGGTGTTGGTGAAGCCCAGATCGCCCAGCAGGTTCTTGACGATGCGACGCATGGTCGAGAAATCGTCAACGATCAGGATGCGCATGTTCTTGTTCAAAGCAGAGTTCCTTTGTTGTTCACTGCGGGCGGCCGGGGGCAGCCGCCTCGCGCATGTTCATTGCTCGAGGCCGGCGTCGGCCGCCTCGAAGACCTTCAGCCTGCCGCGCAGTCGCAGCACGGCCTGGCCGTGGATCTGGCAGACCCGCGACTCGCTAACGCCTAGCACCGCGCCGATCTCCTTCAGGTTCAGCTCCTGCTCGTAGTAGAGCGACAGCACGAGCTGTTCGCGCTCGGGCAGGTGGCCGATCGCCTTGCCCAGCTCGCGGCCGAATTCGCCGCGTTCCAGCACCTGCTGCGGCGTCGGGCCGCCCTGGGCGACCGTGTCCAGCTCGCCCTGGTCCTCGATGCGCGATTCCAGGCTCAGCACCTGGCCACGCGAGGCGTCTTCCATCAGGCGCAGGTACTCGGGCAGGGGCATGTCCATCGCCGCGGCCACTTCGGTGGCGCTGGCGGCGCGGCCGCTGCTCTGCTCCAGCCGGCGGATGGTGGCGGCGGCGTCGCGGGCACGGCGGTGCACCGAGCGCGGCACCCAGTCGCCACGGCGGATCTCGTCGATCATCGAGCCACGGATGCGGATCGAGGCGTAGGTCTCGAACGAGGCGCCCTGATCGGCGTCATAGCTGCGCGAGGCTTCGATCAAGCCCATCATGCCGGCCTGGATCAGGTCGTCCACCTCGACGCTGGCCGGCAGGCGTGCGGCCAGGTGGTGAGCGATGCGCCGCACCAGATCGGAGTGCTGGGCGATGACGTCGGTCGCGCTGGCGCGCTGGACTTCCTTGTACTGGGCTGCACCTTTCATACGGTCACCCCACGCTGCTTGAGGATGCGTTCGAGGAAGAACTCGACGCCGCCACGCGGTTCGGTCGGCGCCTGCCAGCGGGCGGTACGGCGGGCGATCTCGGTGATCGCCAGCGCGGCCGGGCTGGACGGGTAGGCCTTGACCACCGGCTGCTGGCGCTGCACCGACAGGCGCAGCCAGTCATCCTGCGGCACGCAGCCCAGGTAGTTCAGCGAGACATCGGCGAGGAACTTCTCGCAGACGCGGGTCAGCTTTTCATACAGCACGCGGCCCTCGTTGGGGTCGCGCACCATGTTGGCCACCACCTGGATGCGGTCCACGCCACGTTCGCGCGAGAGCACCTTGATCAGCGCATAGGCGTCGGTGATCGAGGCCGGCTCATCACAGACCACCACCACGGTGTCCTGCGCGGCCTGGCAGAAGGTCAGCACGCCGTCGGTGATGCCAGCGGCTGTGTCCACCACCATGATGTCCAGATCACGTTCCAGCTCGGAGAACACGTTGACCAGGCCGACGTGCTCGGCCGGGGCCAGTTCGGCCATGTGCCGGCGGCCCGAGGCGGCCGGGACCACCAGGACCCCGTTGGGGCCCTCGATGATCACCTCGTCCAGGCTGCAGCGGCCGGCCACCAGGTCGGCCAGGGTGAACTTGGGGTTCAGGCCGAGGATGACGTCGATGTTGGCCAGCCCCAGGTCGGCGTCCAGCAGCAGGGTGCGTTTGCCCATGCCCGCCAGCGCCACGGCGAGGTTGGCCGATACGTTCGTTTTGCCCACGCCGCCCTTGCCGCCGCTCACTGCGATGGTGCGGACAGGGCCGAGCGGCGCGCTGCGGGTCGCCGACAGCGGGAAGGTATTGGTCAGCTTGGCGTACTCACGCGACGGCATGGTTCAACTCCGGGTTGCAGGGCATATCGGCCGCTCGGCGCAAATCTTCAAGGCGAAGTACGAGATTGGCTGCACTGGCCCGGTGCAGGTCCTCCGGGACGTCCTGTCCATCGGTCACCCAGGTGATCGGCAGGGCGTGGTCGACGGCCACCGAGAGGGCGTTGCCGAAGCGGCCGGTCTCGTCCAGCTTGCTCAGCACCAGGCCCTGCAGGTTGGCCGCGCCGAAGCGGCGGACGACCTCGTCCATGTCACCGAAGCTGGTGTTGGCCGGCAGCACCAGCAGGGTGCGCACCTGGCGGGCGGCCCGCAGCCACTGCAGCTGGGCGGCCAGGGCACGGTCGCGCGGGCCCAGGCCGGCGGTGTCGATCAGCACCAGCTTGTAGTCCTGCAGGCGCTCCAGCAGCTGGTCCAGGTCGGTGCCGCTGTTGGCCTCGTGGACGGCGATGCCGAGCTGGCGGCCGTAGCCGTACAGCTGCTCGCGGGCGCCGACGCGCATCGTGTCGGTGGTCACCAGGGCGACGTCACGCGGGGCGTGCTTCTCGGCGAAGCGCGAGGCCAGCTTGGCGATGGTGGTGGTTTTGCCGGCACCGGTCGGGCCGACCAGGGCGATCACGCCGCCTTCTTCCAGCGGGTCGACCGGGGCGATCGGCAGCTTGCGCGAGATCAGCCCCAGCATCAGGCCACGGCCGCGGTGGGCCTCGGTCTCCAGCGGGATCTGCATGGCCACGTCGCGCGACAGGCCCGCGTCGAAGCCGTACTCGTCCATCAGGTCCAGGGCGGTGGCGCGCACCGCGCTGCCACGCAGGCGCTCATCGGTGAAGCGGTTCATCTCGCGCTCGATGACCTGGCGCATACCGGCCACCTCGTGGCGCAGCTGGCGGATCTCGCCGTCATCGGCGGCGACCATCGTCAGCGCCGGGGCCGGAGCCAGCTGCGGCGCGGGTGCCGGGGTCGGCAGGGCGTCGGCCAGCGGCGCCATATCGTTGGCGGGCATTTCCGC
>NZ_QETL01000140.1:0-8350 GCF_003105135.1 Stenotrophomonas sp. SPM
GAAGGAGCGGTTGAGTACGCGCATCGGCGGCACCCCGCGCAGGCGCAGCAGCGGCGGCAGGCCGAAGCCGAACAACAGCAGCAGGCCGATGCCCGCGCCGGTCAGCGCCGGGGTGGCCTCGGGCAGCGGCAGGCGCTGCGGCACCAGGCTGCCCAGCACCTGCACCAGGCCTTCCTGCGCGGCCATGCCCAGGCCGATGCCGAGCGCGCAGGCCGGCACCGCCAGCATCAGCAGCTGCAGCGCCAGGCCAGCGAGGATGTCGCGCTGGCGTGCGCCGATGCAGCGCAGGATCGCCACCTGGTCAATGCGGCGCAACGCGAAGCGGTTAGCCGCCAGCGCGGTGGCCACGCCGGCCAGCAGCACCGCCAGCAGCGCGCTCAGACCGAGAAAGCGGCCGGCCAGATCAAACGCCTGGCGCACGCCACGCTGGGTGTCGTCCACGCTCAGCAGGCGCATGCCCTTCACCTGCGGCAGCAGCCATTGCCGGTACGCGGCCACCTGGTCGGGTGCACCGGCCACCATCAGCCGGTAGTTGATGCGGCTGCCCGGCCCGAGCAGGCCGGTGCCATCGACGTCGGCGCGGTTGACCAGCAGGGTGGGGGAGAGCGTCAGCAGGTCGCCACCGCTGTCCGGCTCGGCCTCGATGATGCCGGCCACGCGCAGCGTGCCGGCACCAAACTCGAGCGCGTCACCGACCTTCAGGCCCAGCGCCTGCAGCAGGCGCGGGTCGGCATAGGTCTGGCCCTGCGGCGGCATGCCGGCATCGGCGATCAGCGCGCCGCCCGGCGTGGCCCGCACCCGCAGCGTGCCGCGCAGCGGGTAGCCGGCCTGCACCGCCTTGATGCTGGCCATCTGGCTGGCGTCACCGTTGAACAGCACGCTGCCGAAGCCGGCGATGCGGGTATGCGCCAGTCCGCGCCGCTGCGCTTCTTCGGCGAAGGCCGCGGGCGGATCGCTGCGCCCGGCCACGCCGAGGTCGCCGCCCAGCATCTCGGCCGCGCTGCCGGTCAGGGCCAGGTTGACCCGGTTCACCAGGGTGCCGACGGCGGTCATCACCGCCACGCCCAGCACCAGCGCGGCGAACACGGTCAGCAGGTCACCGGCCAGGGCTTCGCGGCGCAGCGCGCGCCAGGCGTGCCGCAGCAGGTTCATGCCTGTGCCCCGTACTCGACCGCCTGCAGGCGACCGCTGTCGATGCGGTGGATGTACTGGCAGCGCTGGGCCAGGCGCAGGTCGTGGGTAACCAGCACCAGGGTGGTGCCGCTGCCGGCATTGAGTTCGAAAAGCAGGTCGCTGATGTGCTGGCCGGTGGCCTGGTCCAGCGAGCCGGTGGGTTCATCGGCGAACAGGATGCGCGGGCGGGTGACGAAGGCGCGGGCCAGGGCCACGCGCTGCTGCTCGCCGCCGGACAGCTGCCGCGGGTAATGGCGGGCGCGGTGCGAGAGGCCCACCTGGGCCAGCACCTCATCGACCCGCGCGCGGTCCTCGCGGCCGGCCAGTTCCAGCGGCAGTGCGACGTTTTCGGCCGCCGTCAGCGCCGGCAGCAGGTGGAAGCTCTGGAACACGAAGCCCACTTCGCGTGCGCGCAGCTGCGCCCGGGCTTCCTCGTCCAGTGCGCCCAGCGCCTGCCCGGCCAGGGTGATACCGCCACGGCTGGGCAGGTCCAGCCCGGCCAGCAGGCCGAGCAGGGTGGTCTTGCCGGAACCGGAGGCCCCGACAATCGCCACGCTGGTGCCTTCATGTACCGTGAGGGTGATGTTGTCCAGTATGTGGACTTCACCCTCCGGGCCATGCACGGATTTGCCGACCTGGTCGACGGCGATGGCGACGGACGCGCTGCGGGGGGACAGGCTGTCGATGAGGAGACTCCAATGCGCATTACAGGATGGAGCCGGCAAGCCGGCACGATGATGGTGCTGCTGCTAGGGTTGCTGCTGTGGTCCGGGCTGGCGTGTGCCAAAGGTCCGGCCGGCACGGTGCTGGTGCTCGGTGACAGCCTCAGTGCTGCCCACAATATCCCGGCCGACGCGGGCTGGGTCACCCTGCTGGACAAGCGGGTCAGGCAGCAGTCGAAAACGCCGCCCCGCATCGTCAACGCCAGCATGAGCGGGGAAACCACCGCCGGCGCGCTGACCCGCCTGCCGGGCCTGCTGGCCAAGGAGAAGCCGACCGTCGTGGTCATTGCCCTGGGCGGCAACGATGCCCTGCGCGGGCTGACCCCGGCGCAGGTGCAGGGCAATCTGGAAAAGATGCTGCTGGCCAGCCGCGCCGCCGGGGCCAAGGTGCTGCTGCTGGGCATCGACGTGCCGCCCAACTACGGCCCGGCCTACCGCCAGCGCCTGGCCGCCGCCTACCGCGCGCTGGCCGACAGGTACAAGGTGCCGCTGCTGCCGTTCCTGCTGGAGGGCGTGGCCCTGCAGCCGGGGCTGATGCAGGCCGACGGCCTGCACCCCACCGCGCAGGCCCAGCCGAAGGTCCTGGACAACGTCTGGCCGCTGCTCAAACCCCTGCTGTGAAACTTTTTTCTGCGTCTTGACGGAACTTCACATCGCGTCCACCGTCGATCGGGCATGTTTCACAAAGCTGAAGAAAGAGGTACTCACATGCGTCAGACGAAGGAGACTTCCGGCTTGGTGCTGGTGGTCGAGGACAACCGCAACATCTCCGAGATGATCGGCGAATACCTGGAAGGCCGTGGCTTCGAGGTGGACTATGCGCAGGATGGCCTGGACGGCTACCGTCTGGCCGCTGAAAACAGCTACGACGTTGTCGTGCTGGACCTGATGCTGCCGCGCCTGGATGGCATCGAAGTGTGCCGCCGCCTGCGCAACGATGCCCGCAAGTCGACCCCGGTGCTGATGTTGACCGCGCGCGACACGCTGGACGACAAGCTCACCGGCCTGGGGTTTGGTGCAGATGACTACCTGACCAAGCCGTTCGCCATCCAGGAACTGGAAGCCCGCCTGCGCGCGCTGATCCGCCGCGAACGTCGCCAGGTCGGTTCGGAAGTGCTCAAGGTCGCCGACCTGGTGCTCGATCCGGTCAGCATGCGGGCCACCCGCGCCGGTACCGAACTGCAGCTTTCGCCGATCGGCCTGCGCCTGCTGACCATTCTGATGCGGGAATCGCCCCGCGTGGTCACCCGCCAGGAAATCGAACGCGAGATCTGGGGCAACGGGCTGCCGGATTCGGACACCCTGCGCAGCCATCTGTACAACCTGCGCAAGATCATCGACAAGCCGTTCGACCGTCCGCTGCTGCATACCGTGCAGAGTGCCGGTTACCGCATCGCCGACATTGCCCAGCCCATGGCCTGAGCAGTGCCGGTACAGGAACAGGCCCGCCCCGGCTTCGGCCGGGTCGCGGGGCAGGGGACGGGCCGTCGGCCGCAGGGGTGGTCATCCACCGTGCACGTCGCCGGCACGGCGCGCTGCCTATAATCGCAGCGCTTCAACCGGGACCCCGCAATGCCGCACGGCCTGCCGCGCAAGATCCGTATCGCTTTCATCCTGCAGGCAGTGCTGGCCAGCGTAGGCATCCTGCTGGGCGCCTGGCTGGTCTCGCTGGTGATCAAGCACAGCCTGGTGGGCGCCGCCCTGCGCGAAGAGGCCGCCTACTACTGGACGCTGCACGAGGCCTCGCCCGCGCAGCCGCCCCCCAATACCCAGAACATCCGCGGGTACCTGGTCGAGCGCGGGCGCTCCAGCCTGTCGCTCCCGGCCAACCTGCGAACGCTGGAACCCGGTTTCCACGAACTGCCCGGCGATGACCAGCTGGTGCTGGTCGATGCCCGGCCGCAGGGCCGCCTGTACCTGGTGTTCCTGCGCTCGCGCGCGGAAATGCTGGCGTTGTGGTTCGGCATCGTGCCGGTGCTGCTGACCCTGCTGGCCGTCTACGGCGCCAGCTGGGTGACCTACCGCGCGTCCAAGCGCCTGGTGTCGCCGGTGAACTGGCTGGCGCGGCGCGTGTCGCGCTGGGACCCGGGCCACCCCGAGGCGGCCGACCTGGAGCCGGACAAGCTGCCGGGCGACATGCAGGGCGAGACCCGCCAGCTGGCGGCGGCGCTGCATTCACTGGCCAACCGGGTCACCGACCATGTGGCCCGCGAGCGCAACTTCACCCGCGATGCCAGCCACGAACTGCGCACGCCGCTGACCGTGATCCGCGTAGCCAGCGACATGGCACTGGGCGACGAGACCCTGGAACCGCGCCTGCGCCGCAGCCTGCAGCGCATCCAGCGGGCCGGGCGGGACATGGAGGCGGTGATCGATGCGTTCCTGATCCTGGCCCGCGAGGCCGACATCGAGCCGCAGATCGAGCTGTTCGATGTCAACGACATCGTCCGCTACGAGGTGGACAACGCCAACGAACTGCTGGGCAACCGCCCGGTGGCGGTGCACCTGCACAGCGCCGGCCCGGTGCAGCTGCACGCGCCGCCGCGGGTGCTGCAGGTGGTGGTCAGCAACCTGGTGCGCAACGCCTGCAACTACACCGACGAAGGCCGCATCGACGTGCAGGTCGAATCTCACCGGGTGGTGGTGCGTGATACCGGCATCGGCATGTCGGCCGAGGCGCTGGCCCGTGCGTTCGAGCCGTTCTACCGCGCGGAACCGGATCGCCCGCAGGGTACCGGCCTGGGCCTGTCGATCGTGCGCCGGCTGTGCGACCGCTTCGGCTGGAAGGTCAGTCTCGCCAGCGAGCCCGGCAAGGGCACCGAAGCGACGGTCGTTTTCCGCTGATCCCGACGCCGGGCATGGCCCGGCGCTACCGGGGTCGGATCCCGTTGCAACGCAACGGGCTCTGACCCCATGCCTGCCGCGTCGCCGGGCATGGCCCGGCGCACGCTTTGCTCAGTTGCAGTTGACCTTCGGTGCCACGGCCTTGGTCCAGATCGCATAGCCGGCCGGGGTCATGTGCAGCATGTCCTCGCGGAACAGCTTCGCGTCCGGCTGGCCATCGGCGCCCAGCATCGGGGTGTAGATGTCGGTGTAGCCGGCATTGGGCAGCTTGGCCAGGGCGGCCTTGATCATCGCGTTGGCCTGATTGATCGCCGGCAGCAGGTGCGCGCGCGACGGGCTGGGCTTGATCGACAGGTATTCCACCTTGGTCTTCGGCAGGTCGCGGTGCACGCGCTGCACGAAGGCCACCACGTCATCGCGCACCTGGGTGGCGCTGCGGCCGCTGTTGAGATCGTTGTCGCCGGCGTAGAAGAACACCTTGCACGGCGTATAGGGCACCACGATCTTGTCGGCATACCAGGTGCTGTCGCGCACTTCCGAACCACCGAAGCCGCGGTTGAACACCGGCTGGCCCGGGAAGTCCTGGGCCAGGCTTTCCCAGAAGCGGATCGAGGAGCTGCCGATGAACTCGATGCCACCGCGCGGCGGCGGGTTGCCCTGGTCGGCCTTGAGGAAGCTGGCCATGTCGCCTTCCCAGGCCACGTTGGACACCTGGTCGGGCACGCGCGGCGCGGCCGGCGGGCTCAACGCCTGGGCCAGCGGGGCCAGGGTCAGCAATCCAAGCGACAGCAGACAGGTACGGGCGAGTGTCATCAGCGGCTCCAGCAGGGACAGGGGACACCCATCATAGGAGTTCGCCGCCGTGCTGCGCTTGCCCATGGCGGGTGGTTGGCCGGCCGCCGCGGGGTGCCGCTGCCGCCCTTGTGGCAAAATGGGGGCTGTCTGCCCATTCCTGTGCACCCATGATTGCCTGCCGTGCGTCTGAGCGGTCGCTGCGCCGCGCCCCTGTTGCTGGAAAATTCCTCCGTGGCTGATCAGTTCGGTCACATGCCCCGCGGCCCGCGCCGCATCTTCCAGGCCGCCCGCTGGTCCTGGCAGGGCCTGCGCGCCGCCTGGCTGCACGAGTCCTCGTTCCGGCTGGAGGTCTACCTGCTGGTAGTGCTGGCCCCGCTGGCGCTGTGGCTGGGCCAGAGCCCGGTCGAGCGCGCGCTGATGATCGGCTCGATGCTGCTGGTGCTGGCGATGGAACTGGCCAACTCGGCCATCGAAGCGGTGATCGAGCGCTACGGCGCGGAGATCCACGAGCTGGCTGGCCGCGCCAAGGACATGGGCTCGGCAGCGGTGTTCGTGCTGATGATGAACGTGCTGCTGTGCTGGGCACTGGTCGTGGTGCCCCACCTGTTGGCCGGCACGTACGCCTGAACCCCCATTCCCCCACTGTCCTGAAGAGTTTCCATGTCCTTTGAGTTTCTCGCCGACCCCAATGCCTGGGTAACCCTGTTTACCCTCAGCGCCCTGGAAATCGTGCTCGGCATCGACAACCTGGTGTTCATCTCCATCGCCGTCAGCAAGCTGCCGGAAGAGCGCCGTCCGTTCGCACGCAAGCTCGGCATCGCCGTGGCCTGCATCACCCGTATCGGCCTGCTGGTATCGCTGGCCTACCTGGCGCACATGGCGGCGAACCTGTTCACCGTGGCCGGCATGGGCATCTCCATCCGCGACCTGGTGCTGATCGTCGGTGGCCTGTTCCTGATCATCAAGGGCTTCATGGAGATCAAGGAACTGATCACCGGTGGCGAGGACGAAGACCCTAGCACCACCAAGGCCTCGGCCGTGTTCGGCTACGTCATCGCGCAGATCGCGGTCATCGACATCGTGTTCTCGCTGGACTCGGTGATCACCGCTGTCGGCATCGCCGACCACATCCCGGTGATGGTCGCCGCCATCCTGCTGTCGGTGCTGGTGATGCTGCTGGCTGCCAACCCGCTGGGCCGTTTCATCGATGCCAACCCGACAGTGAAGATGCTGGCCCTGGCCTTCATCCTGCTGATCGGTGCGGTGCTGATCCTGGACGGCCTGGACGTGCACGTGCCCAAGCCCTACATCTACGCCGCGATGGGCTTCTCGGTGCTGGTGGAATGGCTGAACCTGCTGATGCGCCGCCGCGCACGCGACCACCACGTGCCGGGCGCCGGCAACTGGTAAACGATCCATCCAGGACCCCCGGCATTGCCGGGGGTTCTGCGTTGTGGGGGCCGCTGCGCTCGCCGGGCCATGCCCGGCGGAATCACGCCGCCACCTGTGAACCGGGGTCAACACTGTTTTCCCGCGGCGAGGCTTAATCGGCGGCGGCAAAGCGCGCAGGCTACGCAGCTTCCCGTTTCCTCCCCACACGAACCCCCATGAATTCCCGAGCCGCACTGCTGGCCCTCGCCGTCGGCGCCTTTGCCATCGGCACCACCGAGTTCGCCCCGATGGGCCTGTTGCCGGTCATCGCCGATGGCGTGGGCGTGAGCATTCCTTCCGCCGGCATGCTGATCACCGCCTATGCCGTCGGCGTGATGCTGGGCGCACCGGTGATGACCCTGTTGATGGGGCGGTTCGGCAAGCGCACCGCGCTGATGCTGCTGATGTCGATCTTCGTGGTCGGCAACCTGCTGTCGGCGCTGGCGCCGAACTATGGCCTGCTACTGCTGTCACGCCTGGTCACCAGCCTCAACCACGGTGCGTTCTTCGGCATCGGTGCCGTGGTCGCCGCCAACCTGGTATCGAAGGAGAAGCAGGCCGCCGCCGTGGCCACCATGTTCATGGGCCTGACCATCGCCAACATCGGTGGGGTGCCGCTGGCCACCTGGGTCGGCCAGCAGCTGGGCTGGCGCCTGTCCTTCGCCGGCACGGCGGTCCTGGGCCTGGTTGCGATCACCGCATTGGGCCTGGCACTGCCGGCGTCGGCGCCGGATGCACGCCCGGACGTGCGTCGCGAGATACGCGCGATCCTGCAGCCGCAGGTGCTGCTGGCGATGGCCACCACGGTGCTGGGTGCCGGTGCGATGTTCACTCTCTACACCTACGTGGCGCCGGTGCTGAGCGAACTGACGGGCGCGTCGAATGCATTCATCGCGATGTCGCTGGCGCTGATCGGCATTGGCTTCACCGTCGGCAACGGCATCGGCGGGCGCATGGCGGACTGGTCGCTGGATGGCGCCACGCGCATCCTGTTGGCCGTGCTGGCGGTGCTGATGTTCGTGCTGCCGCTGGCCTTCATGAGCCACGCCACGGCGGCGCTCGGTGTCCTGCTGTTCGGTGCGGCGACCTTTGCCCTGGTGCCGCCGCTGCAGATCCGGGTGATGCAGGTGGCCAGCGAGGCGCCGGGTCTGGCGTCGTCGATCAATGTCGGTGCGTTCAACCTGGGCAACGCGGTGGGTGCGGCGCTGGGTGGCGCGGTGATCAGCGCGGGCCTGGGGTATGCGGCGATTCCGTTCGCCGGTGGGTTGCTGGCGGTGTCGGGGTTGCTGCTGGCGTGGCTGGGGCGGACGCGCGCGCCGGTGGCTCAGGCCTGTTGAGGGGGGTGGGGCTCCGGCAGGGCTTGCAGCCCTGCACCCGCCGAAGCG
>NZ_QETL01000141.1:0-8213 GCF_003105135.1 Stenotrophomonas sp. SPM
CCGGCGGCTTTCTGCATCGGCCGCTGCGCTCGCCGGGCATGGCCCGGCGCTACCGGCACCCGTGCGATCAGCGCGCCAGCAAGGCGCCGATTACCACGGCCACGGCCAGCCAGATCCATTCAACCGCGCCGTTGGCCAGGCTGGTCAGGGTCCAGGCCAGGTGCGGGCCCATCCGCAGCGCGGCATCCATCGGGTTCAGGCCGATCGAACCACCCATCCAGGCGCTGGCGATGCACCAGTAGGCCACCGCGCTCACCAGCACCGTGCCCAGCACCACCAGCGCGATGCGCAGGCGGCCCGGGCCCAGCGTGCCCAGGCGCAGCATGAACGTGAGTTCCAGGGCGGTCAGCACCGCCATCCAGCCGACCTGGCGGCCGGTCATCAGGGCCAGCAGCACCCAGACCATCGGGGCGACAACCAGACCCAGCAGCAGCATGAAGGGCCAAAGCCAGGTGACGGTCCTGGCACGCGCGGCATTGGAGGACATCGAAGCTTCCTGAAGGACACCCACAGGATACTGTGGTTTGCCGCAGTGCACCGGCGGGGGCAGGGCGGCTGGGCTAGAATGCCGTCTTGCGTGGCTTCGGCCGCGGCCCCATATCGGTCCCCATGTATTCCCGTAGCAGCGAACCTGTCCACTTCGAACGCGATTGCGAGGCCGTGATGGTCCCGCAGGGCGACACCGTGACCCTGCCTGCCGGCAGCTATGGCTATATCACCCAGGCATTGGGCGGCAGCTATTCGGTGTTCGTCGAAGGCAACCTGTTCCGCATCGCCGGCAAGGACGGCGACGCCATCGGCAAGGAGGCGCCTGCGCCGCTGGAACTGCCCGCCGATGCCACCGACGAACAGGTGGAGCAGCTGGTGTGGCAGCAGCTGCGCACCTGCTTCGACCCGGAAATTCCGGTGAACATCGTCGAATTGGGCCTGGTCTACGAAGTCGAGATCAAACATCTGGACGAGGGGCAGCGCGAGATCGACGTGAAGATGACCCTGACCGCGCCCGGCTGCGGCATGGGTGACATCCTCGTCGACGATGTGCGCAGCAAGCTCGAGATGGTCCCGACCGTGGCCCAGGCCGATGTCGAACTGGTGTTCGACCCGCCGTGGAACCAGCACATGATGTCCGAGGCCGCCCGGCTCGAAACCGGCATGCTTTGACCTACGGCCCGCCGCACGGTGGGCCCGGCACTACCCGCAACCAGAACAGGAATCCTCCGGTGTCCCAGTCCATTCCCAGCTTCGCCGTCACCCGTTCGGACCACCCGCGCAGCGCTGAAGAGCGTGCCCAGATCCTGGAGAAGCCGGGCTTTGGCCTGCACTTCACCGATCACATGGTGGAAGTGCGCTGGGACAAGGACACCGGCTGGCACAACGCGAACGTGCGTGCCTATGGCCCGCTGCAGCTGGACCCGGCTGCGGCCGTCCTGCATTACGGCCAGGAAATCTTCGAAGGCATCAAGGCCTACCGCCACGCCGATGGTTCGATCTGGACCTTCCGCCCGGATGCCAACGGCCGCCGCCTGCAGCGTTCGGCGCAGCGTCTGGCGCTGCCGGAACTGCCGGTGGAGATCTTCGTCGAATCGCTGAAGCAGCTGATCGCGCTGGACAGCGCCTGGGTGCCGTCGGCCGATGAGTCCAGCCTGTACTTCCGTCCGTTCATGATCGGCGACGAAGCCTTCCTCGGGGTACGCGGCGCGCACAAGGCCGGCTACTACGTCATCGCCAGCCCGGCTGGCCCGTACTTCGCCAAGGGCGTCGCCCCGGTGTCGATCTGGCTGTCCACCGACTATGCGCGTGCAGCCAAGGGCGGCACCGGCGCGGCCAAGTGCGGTGGCAACTACGCCGCCTCGCTGCTGCCGCAGCAGAAGGCGCAGGCACAGGGCTGCTCGCAGGTGCTGTTCCTGGACCCGGTCGAAGGCAAGTACCTGGAAGAACTGGGCGGCATGAACGTCTTCCTAGTCTACAAGGACGGCACCCTGGTCACCCCGGAACTGTCCGGCAGCATCCTCGAGGGCATCACCCGCGAGAGCATCCTGCAGCTGGCCCGCGACCGCGGCATGAAGGTCGAAGAGCGCAAGGTCACCATCGACGAGTGGAAGAACGGCGTGGCCTCAGGTGACATCGCAGAAGTGTTCGCCTGCGGTACCGCGGCGGTGGTCACCCCGATCGGCCAGCTCAAGGGCGAAGGCTTCTCGGTGGGCGACATCAACGCCCCGGCCGGCGAAGTGACCATGTCGCTGCGCAAGGAGCTGACCGACATCCAGTACGGCCGCGAGCCGGACCGCCACAACTGGCTGGTCAAGCTGGGCTGATCGCCCGGATTGAACTGTACAGCCGAGCCCACGCTCGGCTGCGCTCCCTGTAGAGTCGAGCCATGCTCGACTGCCGTACCCGGAAAGCCCGTCCCCGCGACGGGCTTTCTGCGTTTCAGCAACCATCTCCGGCAGGCTGCCTGCCGATGTCGGCAAAGACATGGGTGGACACTCAAAGTCCCGTTCATGTCTGTCGAAGTGACGTGAAAGTTCCTTCACCTTCACAAACCCTACACCCAAAACGTCTCAGATCAGACATTTCACGTTACTGAAAAGACGCTGAAAATCTTGTGGAGTCCGTTTCAGGTCATTAGCGTCGACAGTACGGCGGGTCGCAGGGGAATCCGCTGACGGACCGGACTTCGAGCCATGCGTGCACACCTCCATCGCGCATTCGGGCCGGTGCTTCTGCCGATTCCGGCATTCACACCACTAGAAAGGGAAATTCCGATGTCCCAGGTTTCGCAACCGCGCCTGCGCAAGTCGTGGGTGGTTCTCAGTGCTTCCGTCGTCACCTCCCTGCTGCTGGCCGCCCCAGCCTTCGCTGGCGATGTCCAGCTCAGCGGGTTGAAGTCCGCGCCGGTGCACCAGCAGTTCATCGTCAAGTTCAAGGACGGCAACCAGCTGGTGGCCAATACCACCGCACTGGCCTCGTCGCTGAAGACTGCCGCCGCCGGCCTGCCCAGCGCGCAGGGTCGCGCCCTCGGCCTGCAGCAGGTCCGCCGCCTGGCCACCGGTCCGAGCGTGGTGCGCTCCGACCGTGCGCTGGACCAGGCCGAATCCGAGCTGCTGATGCGCAAGCTCGCCGCCGACCCGAACGTCGAGTACGTGGAAGTCGACCAGATCATGCGTGCCACGCTGACCCCCAATGACGCCCGCCTCAGCGAGCAGTGGGGCTTCGGCACCTCCAATGCCTCGATCAACGTGCGCCCGGCCTGGGACAAGGCCACCGGCACCGGCGTGGTCGTGGCCGTCATCGACACCGGCATCACCAGCCACCCGGACCTCAACGCCAACATCCTGCCCGGCTACGACTTCATCAGCGATGCCGCGATGGCGCGCGATGGCGGTGGCCGCGACAACAACCCGAACGACGAAGGTGACTGGTACGCCGCCAACGAGTGCGGCGCCGGCTACCCCGCGTCCAACTCCAGCTGGCATGGCACCCACGTGGCCGGCACCATCGCCGCGGTGACCAACAACAGCACCGGCGTGGCCGGTACCGCCTTCAACGCCAAGGTCGTGCCGGTGCGTGTGCTCGGCAAGTGCGGCGGCTATACCTCCGACATCGTCGATGCCATCACCTGGGCCTCGGGTGGCACGGTCAGCGGCGTGCCGGCCAATGCCAACCCGGCCGAGGTCATCAACATGTCGCTGGGTGGCGGCGGCACCTGCTCGACCACCTACCAGAACGCCATCAACGGCGCGGTCGGCCGTGGCACCACCGTGGTGGTGGCCGCCGGCAATGAGTCGTCCAATGTCTCCACCTCGGTGCCGGCCAACTGCGCCAACGTCGTGGCGGTCGCTGCGGTGACCTCGGCCGGCGCCAAGGCCAGCTTCTCCAACTACGGCACCGGCATCGACATCTCCGCGCCGGGCGCGAACATCCTCTCGACCCTCAACACCGGCACCACGGTGCCGGCCAGCGCGACCTACGCGTCCTACAACGGCACTTCGATGGCGGCGCCGCACGTGGCCGGCGTCGTGGCGTTGATGCAGTCGGTGGCGCCCTCGCCGCTGAGCCCGGCGCAGGTCGAAAGCATCATCAAGAGCACTGCGCGTGCACTGCCGGGCGCCTGCTCGGGCGGCTGCGGCGCGGGCATCATCGATGCCGATGCGGCGGTCACCGCGGCCATCAACGGCACCGGCGGCGGCACCAACCCGAATCCGGGTGGCACGGTGCTGCAGAACAACGTCCCGGTGACCGGCCTGGGCGCAGCCAGCGGTGCCTCGCTCAGCTACACGGTGCAGGTGCCGGCCGGCCGTTCACAGCTGCGCGTGGCGATCAGTGGCGGCAGCGGTGATGCCGACCTGTACGTGCGCCAGGGCAGCGCCCCGACCGACACGACCTACACCTGCCGCCCGTACCTGAGCGGCAACAACGAAACCTGCACCATCAACAACCCCGCCGCCGGCACCTGGCACGTCCGGGTGAAGGGGTACAGCACCTTCTCGGGCGTCAGCCTCAACGCCCAGTACTGAGCCCACGTCCCTCTCCAAGGGCACGCCCCGGCTTCGGTCGGGGTGTTTTTTTGGAGCCGAGCCTACGCTCGGCTGTCAGGGAGCTGCCGAGCATGGGCTCGGCACTACGGGTTCGTCAGACCGACTCGAAGCGGTTCGCCGCCACGTTCTTGCGCACGCGCTGCGGGTCGAAGATGCGGCCGTTCATGGCGATGTACACGCCGGTCGGCAGCGACTGCACTGCACCGATCGCACAGCCGATGTTGAACTCCGCATCCGAACCACGGAAGCGCGCCGGGCTCAGCGCACCGGTCATCACGATCGTCTTGTCCGGAATCGTCGCCAGCACCTGGCCGGTCTTCACCATCGAATCGGTGCCATGGGTGACCAGCACATGACGGGTCGCCTGCGCGGCGATGGTCGCGCGGATCAGCTCGCGGTCGTCATCGTTGATGTGCAGCGAATCCTTGCGCAGGATCGGAATGACGTTGAAGCGGAAGGTCACCCCCAGCTCCCGCAGGATCATGCCGATCTGCGGATCACCGATCTGGTAGTCCGACTTGTCGTCGAAGTAGATCTTGTCGATCGTGCCACCGGTGGTGACGACCAGGAGCTCTTCCATCATGTGCATGCGCGAAACCAGGACAGGTACAGCGGCGCGGGGCCGGGAACACAGATGATAAGGCCCGGAGGCCGCAGCGTCAGCGTCGCTTGCTGAAGCGGGCGCGCAGCCCCGGCAGGCTGGCGGCGAAGATCACCAGCAGGGCCAGGGTGATCTCGATCAGCGCCAGCCAGCGGGTCTCCGGGTGGCTCCAGGCGCTCATCACCCCGTGGCTGAACCAGCCCAGGGCCAGTACCGAGGCCCAGAACCGGGCCTTGCGCCAACCCAGGCGCAGGGCGATGGCCAGCGCCAGCGGCGGTGCGGTGAACACCAGCTGGGTGGCCAGCCAGTGCTTGTCATTGATGAACCAGCCTACGTACAGCGCCGCCAGGCCCAGCAGGGCCAGCAGCAGGACCGCGCGCGGCGCGGTGTTCATCGGGCCAGCCGCTGTGCGATGTCGGCCACCCGGCGGCCCAGCGCGCGGGCCAGCACGGCCTCGTCGTCGGTCGGCTGCGGGTCGTCGGCGGCACCGGCCACGTGGCTGGCGCCATACGGCGTACCGCCACTGGTGGTGTGGCTCAGCGCCGGCTCGGTGAAGGGGATGCCGACGATCAGGCAGCCGTGGTGCAGCAGCGGCACCTGCATCGACAGCAGGGTCGATTCCTGGCCGCCGTGCATCGAGGCGGTGGAAGTGAACACGCCGGCCGGCTTGCCGGCGAGGGTGCCATTGGCCCACTCGGCGCCCAGCCCATCAAGGAAATGCTTGACCGGCGCGGCCATGTTGCCGAAGCGGGTAGGGCTGCCCAGCAGCACGCCCTGGCACTCGGCCAGGTCCTGCACGTTCACGTAGGGCGCGCCGTCATCGGGTACCGGCGGCTGCGCGGTCTGGGTCACCGCGGCCACCGGCGGCATCGTGCGCAGGCGCGCGGTCATGCCCGGCACCTCGCCGATGCCCCGCGCGATCTGGCGCGCCAGCCGTGCCACCGAACCGCCCCGGCTGTAGTACAGCACCAGAATCTCGCCCATCGCGTGCAGGTCTCCTCATCGTGTGGATGCCAGTATGGCTATCCTGCATCGATTCCGCATCGGGTACCCTTGCGCCGATGGAACCTCTGGATACGCTCAACCTGTGGATGGAGCGCGCGCGGGATCGCGCACGCGCCGCCAGCTTCGGCCGCTTCCTCTGGCGCCGCTTCCTCGACGACCGCCTGTTCCAGGCAGCGGCGGCGCTGGCCTACACCACCGTGTTCGCGCTGGTGCCGCTGGCGATCGTGGTGTTCGGTGTGCTGTCGGCGTTCCCGGTGTTCGACCGCTGGAGTGACCAGCTCAGCGACTACGTGTTCTCCAACTTCGTGCCCAGCGCCGCGCGCGCGGCCGAAGGCTACCTGCGGCAGTTCTCGGCCAGCGCCGGCCAGCTCACCGCGGCCGGCTTCATCGCCCTGGTCGTCTCGCTGCTGATCACTCTCAACAGCGTCGAGGAAACCTTCAACCAGATCTGGCGCGTGGGCAGCACGCGGCCCAAGCTGACCCGCTTCCTGGTCTACTGGACCGTGCTGACCCTCGGCGCGATGCTTGCGGCCGCTTCGCTGGCGGTGTCGGCGCGGGTGCTGGCATTGCCGCTGTTCGGCACCCAGGAAGGGCGGTGGCTGGCAGATCTGTCGCTGCGGCTGGCGCCGGTGCTGATCGAATTTGTCTGCATCATGCTGGTCTACCGGGTAGTGCCACATCACACGGTGAAGTGGCGGCATGCGATTCCCGGCGCAGTGCTGGCGGCGGTATTGCTGGAACTGATCAAGTGGGGCATCGGTGCCTACTTGGGCAGCTTCCAGTCCTACCAGAAGCTCTATGGCACGGTCGCCTTCGTGCCGATCCTGCTGCTGTGGATCTACCTGTGCTGGGTGGCAGTGCTGCTGGGGGCGTCGCTGGCCTCGTCGATGGCCGCCTTCCGCTACCAGCCGGTGGAACTGCGCCTGCCGCAGGGCTTCGAGTTCTACGGCCTGCTGCGCCTGCTCGGGCGCTTCCAGCAGGCGCGCGCGCTCGGCAAAAGCCTTGACGACGACGAGATCCTGCGCCTGGAACCGTTGCTGACTGATGCGCTGCTGCATGATCTGGTCTGCGAACTGCAGGCCCATGGCATGCTGCGCCGCGACGAGAATGGCGACTGGCTTCTCGCGCGGGATCTGGACCAGATCAGTCTGTCCGACCTTTACGAATGGACACAGCTGCGCATTCCGGTAGCCGAGCAGTTCCTGCCCTACCGCGACGACAGCCTTGGCCGGGCCGCACTGGCGGCGCTGGACGAACTTCGCCTGCCGCTGCGCGAACGCCTCAAGCGCCGTGTCAGCGACATCTACCCCGATTCTGGAGACACACCATGACCCGCACGCCCTTGTTGAAGGCCCTGCCGCTGGCGCTGTTGCTGGCCCTGACCGCCTGCAAGCCCGCACAGGAACCGGCCCCGGCCAGCAGTGCACCGCCGGCCCAGGCGCCGACGGCCGCGGCCCCGGCGGCGGTGGAGGGCGCGGATGAGAATCCGGCCGAGCGCACCACGGCCGAGTTCCCGACCCTGAAGATGAAGGCCATCGACGGCAGCGACTACGACCTGGCCGCGCACCGTGGCAAGTGGGTGGTGGTGAACTTCTGGGCGACCTGGTGTGCACCGTGCCGCAAGGAGATGCCGGAGCTGTCGGCGCTGCATGCGATGCGCAGCAACATCGAAGTGGTGGGCCTGGCCTACGAGGACATCGAGACGCCGGAGATGGAGGCGTTCCTGGCCAAGCATCCGGTGACCTATCCGATCGTGGTGGTCGATCCGTTCGACCCGCCGGCCGACTTCGCGATCCCGCGCGGCCTGCCGCTGACGCACCTGATTGATCCGAACGGCAAGGTCGCGCACACGTTCCTGGGGCCGGTCACCGCCACCGACATCGAACAGCAGATCGCCGCTGCAAAGTAGGTTTTCTGCCTGCAGGGCTTGCAGCCCTGCACCTGCAGAAGCGGAAGCCAGAGCAACAGCAGAAGCTGGTTTCCTGAGGGGAGGCGGGGTGGGCCCGGTTGCGGGGGACGCCGTAAACCCGTCCATGGGGGCTTGGTCGCGGCATCCATGCCGCTCACAC